>JANOOQ010000183.1:0-2326 GCA_031421515.1 Leifsonia sp. | reverse complement strand
CAAAAAACAAAGGTGCTCGCCCGTCAGGGTGGGCACCTTTGTTGTTTGGAACTGTGGGCTAGCGAATCGAATGAGCGCGGTGGAGCTAAGGCAATCGCATGAGCGATTGCGCGACCCCAGCGCCGACCGAGCCCGCGAGGTCGGGAACTTGGTGGATACCTCTAACGAGTCAGGGCTTCGACGATCACCTTGCGCGCCGCATCCCCCTCGGGCATCGGCAGAATCGGGTAATTGTGGATCATGCCGGGCCCCTCGAAGTAGTCGAGGTCGGCAGCGGATGCCCGGGCCAGGGCCACAAGTCGTGCAGCATCCGCGTTGAGAATGTCGCGAGTGCCGCTGAACATCGTGATGGGGCCGAGCCCCTCGAGTGACCCGTAGAGCGGACTCACGAGCGGATCGAACTCACCCAGCTCAGCACGATAGAGCGCGCCCGCTGCGTGTGTGCCGGGTACCGCGAGCCACGGATCGCTCGGCGCGATTTCGGCAAGCCGCGGGTCTGTTCCGCTGATGTCTAGCCACGGTGCGATGAGCACGGTGTGCCCGAGGGGCGGCACGCCGCGGTCCCGCAAGAGCATCGCGGTAGCGAGCGCCATACCGCCACCCGACGAGTCGCCGAGCACGCTCACGCGGGACGCTCCAACCTCATCGACTAACGCGCTGACGAGGTCAGCGACCGCCGGCACGACGCTCGATGCGACACCGCGCGGCGCGAGCGGCATGATCGGCACCGTGATGCAGACTCCCGCCTCCTCGGCGAGTAGGGCGACAAAGCGCCAATGCAGCGGGTCGATCTCGAAAACGTAAACCCCGCCGTGCAGGTAGACGGCGCGGCGATCGGCGCGTGCATCCCCCACCTCGAATACGGGCCAGCCACCGACGTCGCGACGCGTCACGGGAACGCCAAGGCGCCGAGGCTCGAACGCGGCGGGATGCTCGCGAAGCCGTTCGACGCGCGCGAGAGTGCGCTCCGTCGAACTGAATTGTCGCCTCGACCCCCGAAGGGTCACCACGAGGGGCGCGAGCACGCTGCGCAGGCTGGCCATGAAACCGTTAGCCGTCGATGCGGTTGAGCACGTGCACGGGGATCGCGATGCCGAGCGAACTGCACACGAGGCCTGCGAAGAAGATGATGCTTTCGCTGCCCGTAGCGGCAAAAGCAGAGCCCATCACGTAGAAGCCCGCGACGAAGAGGGCGAGGGAAACAATGAAGACGATGATGTTCACGCCAACACTCTAGCGCGTGACCTCTACCCCCCAAGCTGGGGGTAAGCATGCTCACGTTTTGAGCCTATTATGGGGGGTACCCCGATCCCCCCGAAGGATTCTCATGGCTACTCAAATAGAAGAACTTGCCCCATTCGGCTGGTACCCCGACCCGGCCGGAACAGACTTGCTGCGCTGGTGGGACGGTGCCGCGTGGACCGACATCCTCGAGCATCCGCGGCCCGAAGTTCAGCCCGCATACGGCTACTCGTCATACCGCATCGCTTCTTAAGCGCTGTGCTTACACGAAGCTAGCGCTGCAACCACGCGAGCACGGCAAGCACTCTGCGATGGTCGCTGCCCGAGTCGTCAAGGCCAAGCTTCGCGAAAATGGATGACACGTTCTTCTCGACAGCGCCTGTCCCGATCACGAGTTGCTGAGCTATCGCCGAGTTGGTTCTGCCCTCCGCAATGAGCGCCATGACCTCGTGTTCGCGCCGAGTAAGCGTCGTAAGTGGATCGTGGCGCCTGCCCAACAACTGCGCGACCACTTCGGGATCGAGCACTGTGCCTCCCGACGCAATGCGCTCGAGTGCGTCGCGAAGTTCTTCGAGAGACGCGACGCGGTCTTTGAGCAAGTACCCGATTCCGCCGCGTCCGCTCGACAAGAGCTCTTGAGCGTAGGCAACTTCGACGTATTGCGAGAGCAAGAGGATTCCCACCGAGGGCAAGAGACCGCGAGCGGCGATCGCGGCTCGTACGCCCTCGTCGCGAAAGGTCGGCGGCATCCGAACATCAAGCACGACGAGATCCGGGGCAACGGCCTCGAGCGAACTCAAGAGCGAGTCGCCATCACCGTATGAACCGACGACGTCGAATCCTGCCTCCCCCAGCACGCGAACGAGGCCTTCGCGCAACAGCACCGAATCATCGGCAACCATTACGCGAAGGCTCGTCATGCAGCCCAGACTACGACGCTGGATTCGAAATCGGCAGGTGAGCCGAGACGACTGTGGGGCCACCAGCGGGGCTCGAGATTTCGAGCGTGCCGCCGAGCCCGCGCAGCCGCTCTTCGAGACCCGCGATTCCGTGATCCGCGATCGTGGTGGCGCCACCTACGCCG
>JANOOQ010000182.1:0-2628 GCA_031421515.1 Leifsonia sp. | reverse complement strand
CCATCAAAGAGCTTTCGTGCGAACCAGAACATCAAGAGGAGTCCGAATCCCTTGCCGGTCTCTTCAACGATGGGCGCTTGACTTGCCGCTCCAAAGAACTCGTAGCCCGAACCGGGGCCACCGAGGCTATTGACGACGTTCTCGATTTCGGCGCCCACGAGTAGTGCGATGAGAACCGCGACCCCCGCGCCCCACAAGAACGCAAAAACCACGGCGAGCCGAGGCTCGCGCTCCCACCGATCTATCCATCGAACCACGAGAAAAACGATCGCGAACGGAACGAGCGCCATGACGCCGCCGAGAGCAAACGCATCGGTACCGAGGCCCGCAACGAGGTACACGACAACGAGCAGCATGACAATCGCGAGCACGATGACCCCGATGATGCCAAGTACCGCAAGGCTCGAGCTGCGCTTGGGCGCCTGAGTGAGCCCTGCTTGCGCCGAAGTCACGGCGTGTGCCGCGATATCGGCGGGCGCGCTCGAAGGCGGCGCGGCGACGACACCCGCCGAAGCGGTGTAGTCCGGGGTGTTCGAGGACGGCGTCAACATACTCATGCACCGACTGTATCGGCTCGCCGCAATTAGCGTGTTAGCCCTGCTGTTCGCGCAAAATCTGAAGCGCACGTGTTACGCGATCACCAAGGCCCGCGACTCTCTTGCGACTCGATCGAGACGCGCGATCCAGCAAATCCTCGATCTCCGCGCGCTGCAGTTCGTGCACGGCGATTCGAGCACTCGATGCCGCGACGGATGCCCGGGCCGCGGCCAAGGCGAGCACATAACTCATGACGGGCAAGGGAGCAGCGAGAAGCCCTAGTGGCCACTCGTTCCACGCGAGCACTACTGGCACCGCGGACAGCACGACGAGCGCGAGTCTCCCCGGGGTACCGCGCCACAATTGCGCGTTCGTTCCCCTGCCGGGCGGTACGGCGCGCTTGGCCTCGCGCTCATCGAGCGCGGCGATTTGCCGTCGGTACGCCTCGAGTTGCTCGGTCGTCAATCGGCTTTCTTGTGCATCCGCTAACTCCACCTTGATTGCAGCGAACGCGGATAGCTGCGGAAGGCGGCTCGCGGTAAGCACGATATCGGCGAGCTGGAGCGCAACAATGCCGATCCAGATTGCGAGCAAGAGCGATTCGATCACGAGTCGACCCTAACTGAGCGCGGGCAGCTTCTTGCGGGTAATGCCGATACTCACGACGGCCGCGACCATGCACAGCCCAGCGGCACCGAACCACGCGACCGTGTATTCACCCGTCGAGTCGCGCACAAATCCAGCGGCGGTCGCTGCGATCGCTGCGCCAACTTGGTGTGACGCGAAGACCCACCCGAAGACGATGGGCCCGTCCTTGCCGAACAGTTCGCGACACAGCGCGACGGTCGGGGGCACAGTTGCAACCCAGTCCAGTCCATAAATGACGATGAAGATTATGATGGGCGGTTGCACAGTCGCGGAAAGCAAGAAGGGCAGGGCGAGAAGGCCGACTCCGCGGAACGCGTAGTAGATCGCGAGCAGAATTCGCGGGTTGACTCTGTCCGTCAGCCAACCAGAGAGAATCGTGCCGATGATGTCGAAAATGCCCACGACAGCGAGCAATCCCGCGGCGGTTGTCTCGGCCATGCCGTGATCGTGCGCGCTCGGGATGAAGTGAGTGCCAATGAGTCCGTTGGTTGTAGCGCCACAAATCGCGAATCCCGCGACGAGCGCCCAGAATGTTCTCACTTTGCTCGCCTTGACGAGAGTCGTGATCGCAAGCTTCATGGCGTTGCCGCGGGGCTTCGGCTCGAACACATAGTCGTCGGGAGCCCCGTTCGGTGTCGTGCCGATGTCGATGGGATTATTGCGCAAGAAGAACAGCACAAGCGGGACGACGAGAAGCGCGCCCGCAGCGACAAGCAGCGATGCCTGACGCCAGCCTTGCTGTTCAACGAGAATTGCGATGAACGGAAGGAAGACGAGCTGACCCGTCGCGCTGCCCGCCGTGAGCACTCCGACGACGAAGCCGCGGCGCTTGACGAACCAGTTGTCCGCGACGGTTGCCGCAAACACGAGCGCCATCGAGCCCGTGCCAAGACCGATGAGTAGCCCCCACGTGAGCACGAGCATCCACGGCTCCGTCGCGAAGATGCTGAGCGCAGCGCCCGCCGCAACGAGCAAGAGGGCGATCGTTGTCACCTTGCGCAACCCGAAGCGCGCCATGAGTGCCGCGGCGAAGGGAGCCATGAGGCCGTAGAGCAGCAAGTTGACCGTGACCGCGAGGGACAGTTGCGTTCTCGTCCATCCGAACTCGTCCTCGAGCGGAATCATGAGCACGCTCGGGGCTGCTCTGAAACCGGCAGCACCTACGAGCGCAAGAAACGCAACGAGGGCGACGATCCAGGCGGGGTGGATGCGACGCGTACGCGTCGGAGTCGTGGTCGACGTCAGCTCGTGCGCAAATCGCCCGGCTTGCGGTAGTCGTAGAGCTCGGCGTCGAGGGGAATCTTGCCGACAGTATTGACGAGATTTGTCGCAACCATTTGGCCCGCAAACGCAATGAGCAAGACACGGAGCTGCGGAGTGAATGCGGCCTCGAGCTTTGCGTAGAACTCGTCGGAGATTCCACGCGGGTCACTCGCGATGAGG
>JANOOQ010000181.1:0-1799 GCA_031421515.1 Leifsonia sp. | reverse complement strand
GAGGGCAGCGATGTGCCGCCGGCCGCGCTTCAGCAAACTCTTGCCCTATTCGATGACCGAGCCGTTGTGCTTCTCGCGTACAACGAGCAGACGGCGAGTCCGGAGACCGAGCGCGTGCGATCCGCGGCGGTCGCGGCGGGCATCCCGATCGTTGATTTCTCTGAAACCCTCCCCGAGGGCGAAACGTATCTCTCGTGGATGACCGCGAATCTCGCGAACCTCGAGGCCGCACTGTGACGGCCGTACTCGAGATCTCGGGGGGCGCGCTCGCTTTCGGCGAGACGCCCTTGTGGAGCGGACTCGATCTGCGCGTCGAGCCCGGCGAGTTTCTCGCGGTCTTGGGCGCGAATGGTTCGGGCAAGACGAGTTTGCTCAAAGTGATCCTGGGTCAGCAGCGGTTGGATGCCGGCACGATCGTTCTCGACGGTGAACCCGTGCGGCAGGGGGATCGACGCATCGGGTACATCCCGCAGCAGAGGATCGTGCCCGCGGGAACACCCATGCGCGGTCGCGACCTCGTGACCCTCGGCGTCGATGGTCACAAGTGGGGGCTGCCGTTGCCTTCGCGCGCTACGAGGGCCCGCGTCGACGCGTTGCTCGCTGCAGTGGGTGCCTCGGGATTCGCGTCGAGGCGCATCGGCTCCCTCTCGGGCGGCGAACAGCAGCGTCTGCGTGTCGGGCAAGCGCTCGCCGCCGACCCGACGCTCTTGTTGTGCGACGAACCCCTCTCGAGCCTCGACCTCGCGCATCAGCGCGGGGTCGCCGAACTCATCGACGGCAGCAGTCGCGACCGCGGCACGAGCGTCATCTTCGTGACGCACGACATCAATCCCGTGCTCGGGATGGTCGACCGAGTCCTGTACCTCGCGCACGGCGGGTTCACGATCGGCACGCCCGATGAGGTCTTGCGCACCGACGTGTTGTCCCAACTGTACGGAACGTCTGTTGAGGTGTTCCGCAGCGGCGGGCGAGTATTCGTCGCGGGCATCCCCGATGGCGCGCACCACCACGAGGGGGATGCAGCGTGATCGACTTCGCGACCTACCTCGAGCTGCTCGTGCTCGTACAGAACTCGATCATCGCGGGTGCCGTTTTGGGCATCGTCGGCGGTCTCGTCGGGGTGTTCGTCATGCAGCGCGACCTCGCGTTTGCCGTGCATGGCATCAGCGAATTGTCGTTCGCTGGAGCTGCGGCCGCGCTCTTGCTGGGAACGAGCGTCGTCGCGGGGTCGATCGTCGGTTCGCTCATCGCCGCGGCCCTCATTGGCGTGCTTGGCGCTCGCGCGCGAGACCGCAACTCGATTATCGGGGTGCTCATGCCGTTCGGCTTGGGACTCGGCATTCTGTTTCTCGCGCTGTATCCCGGCCGCAGCGGAAACAAGTTCGGCTTGCTCACGGGCCAGATCATCTCAGTGGATGCGCCCCAGCTCGGATTGCTCATCGCAATCTCGATCGTCGTGCTCGCAGTGCTCCTACTCATCTGGAGGCCCCTCACGTTCGACAGTCTCGACCCCGAGGTCGCGGCTGCGCGAGGAGTTCCGACGCGCGTGCTTTCGCTCGCGTTCATGGTGCTGCTTGGGCTCACGGTCGCAGTCTCGGTGCAAATCATAGGGGCGCTGCTCGTGCTCGCACTCCTCGTCACCCCGGCGGCAGCCGCGATGCGCGTGAGCTCGTCGCCCGTCGTGGTTCCGCTGCTGAGCATGGCGTTCGGGTTCGTGTCGGCCGTGGGGGGCATCCTCATCGCACTTGGTGGTTCGCTGCCGATCAGCCCTTTCATCACGACGATCTCGTTCGCGATCT
>JANOOQ010000180.1:0-7638 GCA_031421515.1 Leifsonia sp. | reverse complement strand
CGGTGAACGACCCGGGCCGATCGTGCTCGCGGGCGCGGCGCTCGTGGTCGCCGGCGTAATTGTTATCGGATTGTCGAGCGAGCAAGGCAAGGCGCGAGTAAGCCGCCAAGGTGTGCTGTTCGGGCTACTCATTGGCGTTGTCATCGCCATCTATACGCTGTGGGATGCCGCGGCCGTGACGGTTGGCGACATGCCTCCAGTGGGGCTGTATTGGGGCAGCGTGGTGTTTCAGCTGTTGCTCGTCGCTGCACCCGCGATCCGAGGCTGGAGCGCGACGCGCGCGGTAGCTCGCGAACACTGGGCCGCCGTGCTCATCGTGGGCATTCTCGCGCCGCTCGCGTACATCCTGATCCTCACGGCTATCCAGCTTGCGCCCGTCTCGGTCGTCGCGCCCGCGCGCGAAGTAAGCGTAGTGTTCGTCGCGATAGCGAGTTGGCTCATTCTGCGCGAAGCGCGCCCCGTGCAGCGTCTCATCGGCGCAGCAATCGTGCTTGCGGGAGTTGCGCTACTCGCTCTCGGCTGAACAGTAAACTCGTGACAGACCCTAAGGAGTTTTTCGTGATCAGCGACGTTTTGGCAGAAGCCAAAGAGAAGATGGACAAGGCGCTCGAAGTCGCAAAGGATGACTTCGGTACCGTTCGCACGGGGCGCGCGAACCCGGCTCTTTTTCAGAAGGTGCTCGTTGACTACTACGGCACCCCGACGCCTCTCGCGCAGCTCGCGTCGATGGTGAATCAAGAGGCGCGCACGCTCTTGATCACGCCCTATGACAAGTCGGCTCTCAAGGACATCGAGAAGGCAATCGTGGGCGCATCCAACCTTGGGGCGAGCGTCGGCAACGACGGCAATGTCATTCGCGCCACTCTCCCCGAGCTCAACGAGGAACGGCGTCGCGAGTTCGTGAAGATCGTGCGCGACAAGGCTGAGCAAGCGCGAGTCTCGCTCCGCAACATCCGCCGCAAGGCAAAAGACGACCTCGATGCGCTCAAGGAGGTCGGCGAAGACGAAATTGCACGCGCCGAGAAGGAACTCGACGCGGCCACGAAGCACCACGTTGACGCGGTCGACGAGGCACTCAAGCGCAAGGAAGCCGAGTTGCTGGAGGTCTAATGGTTTCCGACTTCGAGGCACAAGTTCGCGCGACGAACGACAAGATCAACGCGCGCACGGGCCGACCACTAGTGCTCGCGCTCACAGTGGGCCTCACCCTGGGCCTCGCGCTTCTCTTCAGCCTGATTGTGTGGAAAGAGCTCTACATGCTCTTTGCCGCTGTCTTGATCGGATTCACGACATTCGAGCTCGCGAGCGCCTTGCGATTCGCTGGGCGGGATGTACCCCGCCTGCCAACCGTTATCGCGGGGATTGCGGTCGTTCCTGCATCGTTCTATTGGCTCAGTACGGGTCATTGGTTCGTGACGCTTGCGGGAATCGCGCTCATCGGGCTGTGGCGACTTGCCGAGCTCGTGGTGCCTTCGCGTCGCGCTCCACTCAAGTCGGTCATCCAGGATCTCGCCGCCGGCGCGTTCATCATGGCCTACATCGCCTTCATGGCGGGCTTCACCGTGCTGCTAACGGCTCAAGAGGGTGGCGAATGGTGGACGCTTGCATTCCTGATCGTTGTTATCGCCGTCGACACGGGGGCATACGCTAGCGGTGTCGCTTTCGGTAAGCACCCCATGGCGCCGACGATCAGCCCGAAGAAGACGTGGGAGGGTTTCGCGGGTTCCGTCGTGGTTGCCGTGACCGCAGCGATTCTCTTGGCTATCTTCATGCTTCAGCAGCCGTGGTGGGTCGGACTCATTCTCGGCTTGACGATCGTGGCAACCGCGACAGCGGGAGATCTCACCGAATCCCTCATCAAACGCGATCTCGGGATCAAAGACATCAGCACGTGGTTGCCGGGTCACGGGGGGTTCCTCGATCGCGTTGACTCGTCGCTCTTGTCGGCAGCAGCGGCCTTCGCGCTGTTCTTGATCTTTACGTAAGGCAAGATAGTTCGGTGAGTACAACATTTCCGCGTAGCCGTAAGTCAAAACTTGGCTACAACATCGACCAAGTTGAGGACTTCCTCGAAGAGGCGCGGCGCGCCTATTCCGCCGACCGGGGCGAGCTTTCCGTGGTCAACGCTTCGAGCATCCGGCACACGGCATTCGCGATGCAAAAGGGCGGCTACTCGACGACTCACGTTGACGCTGCTCTCGAGCGACTCGAGGATGCCTTCGCGGCACGCGAGCGTGAACGAGCCTTCGCTGTCACGGGGGATGCCGCGTGGTACGCGCAAGCGCGCGGTTCGGCGCAAGAGATCCTCAATCGGCTCGCGCGGCCCGCAGGGCACCGGTTCTCGCGAGTCGGAATTCTGACGCAGGGGTACTCCCCGAAAGATGTTGACGCGTTCGCGGATCGCTTGCTCGGCTACTTCCAGCACGGCAAGCCCATGAGCGTCGATCACGTGCGAACGGTCGTCTTTCGCGGCAAGAAGCGGGGCTACACCGAGACGCAAGTTGACTTGCTTCTCGACGCAGTGATTGACGTCATGCTCGCGGTTCGGTAAGTCGCTCCCGACCGGTTGTCGGCCGCATGGGCTAAAATCAAGTCACTGTGGGCAGCCAATCGCGCATAAACGAACTCCGCGCGCAGCAAAAAAGTCTGGGCGGGGATGTTTCTGGGCGCCACGTGAGGTCCTCGTGGTCGCTTCCCACATTCGCTATCTTCGTCATTTTCGGCTTCCTGGCCGTGACGGTCGTTCCGCCCTACGGGTCGAGCTATTCCTCCGCATTCGGCTCGCCCATCGCCGAGCGGGGTGACGGGCAGTCGCTCGAAGTTGCGGGGGAGTACAGCAATTCTGCGATTCGCGACGAGTTCACGACGAGCGAAGTGTATGTCGGCCCCGTTGCACCCGCGGCGGGCATCCCGGATCCAGACACGGCTCAAGGAATCGCTCTCGTGATGGTCACGGCGCGGGGCTGGGGAGTGCAGGAGTTCGATTGCCTCGTCGCGCTGTGGAATCGCGAATCCCGCTGGAACGTGTATGCGCACAATGCGTCGAGCGGGGCGTACGGAATCCCTCAAGCGCTCCCGGGCGACAAGATGGCGTCGGCCGGCGCCGACTGGGCGACCAATCCCGTGACTCAAATCACGTGGGGGCTCGGCTACATTGAGGCTCGCTACGAGACGCCGTGCGGCGCGTGGGCTCACTCTGAAGAGCACAACTGGTACTAGAACCTAAGCTGGACTCATGCCTCGATCGAACCATCCCAGGTCCCGGCGACGGTCGGGCGGTGACGAAGAAGAGCTCGACTTGAGCCGCGCGCTCATCGGTAACCGGCACCAAGAGTCCAAGCGCGACGGACTCTGGAACGTGCAACCTCTCACGGCGAGCGGCTCGACGAAGTCCTACACGTGCCCCGGGTGTGGGCTCGAGATCGCGCCGGGCGTCGCGCACACCGTGACGTGGCGCGCCGACGGACTCATGGGCGAAGAAGCCGACCTTGCGAGTCGCAGGCATTGGCATGTGCACTGCTGGAAGATCCACTAGTGATCGTCGAAGTCAGAGGTGGCGTCGAGCTACCCGGTATTCGCGAGAACATTGAGCTGCATACGAGTGACGGCGTGACACTTGTCGGCGAGCTCGCGCTGCCCGAGACGGCGCAGCCCGTCGCGACACTCGTGACGCTGCATCCGCTGCCCACCGCCGGCGGCTTCATGGACTCGCACATTCTTCGCAAGGCTGCCGCTCGACTTCCTGCTATGGCCAATCTCGCGGTTGTGCGATTCAACTTTCGCGGCGTGAGTTCGCCGCGCGGCACTTCTGGCGGCTCCTTCGGAGGGGGAGCGGATGAACGGCTCGACTTGGCCGCGGCGATCGACTTCGTGCGCGAGCGGGCGCTACCGCATCCGTGGATTCTCGGATGGTCGTTCGGCACCGAGGTGACGCTCAAGTACGGGCTTGAGCATCCGATCGATGGCGCAATCTTGCTGTCGCCCCCACTGCACCGCACGAGTGAAGACGAGGTGGCGGCCTGGGCAGGTAGTGGCAAGCGGCTCGTCGCAATCATTCCGGAGCTCGACGACTATTTGCGTCCCGCGGAGGCAGCCGCGCGATTTTCGAGCGTGCCAGAGATTGAACTCGTTGCCGTCGAGGGCGGTAAGCACTTGTGGGTCGGCGAGGAGCAGACGTATCGCGTGCTGAGTGAGATCGTCGCGCAGGTCAACCCCGCAGCTGTTCCACTCCCGCGAGAGTGGAACAGCTAGCGAGTTACAACTCTTCTTGGCGCGGAACGATCACTTGATCGATCACGAGAAGAATCGCTGCCGCGACGGGAATCGCGATGAGTGCTCCGAGAATCCCTAGGAGCGTGCCACCAGCTAGGGCGGCGATCACGACGATCGCGCCGGGCACTCGCACCGCCTTCGCCATGATTCGCGGATTGAGCACGTATGCCTCGACTTGCATGTAGACGAGGTAGTAGGCACCAACCACGAAGACAGCAGGGGTTCCGTTGAAGACGAGCACGAGCAGCGTGATGATCACCGAGCCCGAAATCGTTCCTACGAGCGGGACGAGCGAGCACAAGAACGCGATGAACGCGAGCAGGGCAGAGTTGCGAATCTCGATTCCGAACAGCGGGAGCACGAACGTCAAAACGACGAACGAAAGGATTCCGTTGACGAGAGCAAGCGAACCCTGACCAATGACGTAGCGGCCGACTGACGTGCTGACTTGCTCGGCAAGGTCGACAAACGTTGCGCGCTTCGAGGCGGGAACGAGGCGGTAGATGCCACGCTTGAGGCTCGAGAGTGACGAGACGAAGTAGAGCGTGAGAATGAGCACAACGACGGCGCCAGTAACGCCCGTCGCGATGCCGATTCCGACCGTGAGAACTCCGCCACCCACCTTCGTCCAGTCGAGGTTGTTGATGGACTCTTGAATCGAGTCGACAGCTCCCTGCACATCGAACCACGGCAGGGCATCCTGAATGCTGGTAATGATCGTGCCGTCTTCGAAGCCAGCGATCAGCTCGGGAACCGTTGTGATAGCAGCCTGAACTTGCTCGACGACCACGGGGATGATCGCAAAAATGAGCCCCGCGAAAACGCCCAGCACTCCCAGCAAGACCGTGAGAATAGCGAGGGGTCGGGGCAACTTACGAGTCTCGAGCCAACTCACGATGGGGTCGAGGCCGAGCGCGAGAAATAGCGCGGCACCAACGTAAGTCAAGATCGTGGCGAGCGAGCCGATTGTGCTTCCAATTGCAATTGCGACGATTACGCCTAGGCCACCGAGGAGGCCTAGGCGAAACGAATTGTTGATCTTCATTGCTTCCCTTCCGCAGCAACCACGTCTGCGGTCTCAGTTGAGTCGGTCTCGGCGTCATCAGTCGTTGGTGATGCTGTCGTTGGTGATGCTGTCGTCGGAGTAGCGGATGCCTCGGGCTTACCGCTCGGCGCCTTGCCCACCATCGGGGAGGGGCCCGAATTTGAAGGCGAAGCGCTCTTGGGCGCCGAAGCGGGAACCGCGACCTTCTCGGCCTCCTTGAGCAATCCCTTGAGGTTGCCGAAGTATCCGGCGACAGCGTCGCGCTCGATCATGATTTGCTGAAGGCGCTCTTCCGCCTCGGCGATGAGGCGAGCACTGTCGCGCTCTGCCTCGCGCACGATTGCCCGAGCGCGGTATTCTGCATCGCTCGCGACGTCTTTCGCTGCCTTTACGGCAGATTCGCGGATAACCTTCGCGTCGGTCTTGGCGCTCGCGGCGAGCGTCGACGCTTCGTGTCGGGCTTCGCCCGCGCGGCGCACTGCATCGGCGAGTTGCGTTTGCGATTCTTCGAGGTACTGCTGAATCTGCGCCGTGGCTTCGTGTTGTTTGGCGAGGAGTACTTTTTCGGCTTCGTCGCGGGCGGTGGCGATTTCGGTTTCGAGGTCGGCGGTTGCCGTGGCGCGGGTGCGTTCGAGGGTCGTGCGGGTTTCTTCGGTTTCGTGGGTGAGGGTTGCGCGCACGGTTTCGGCTTCGCTTGCAAGTTCGGTGCGTTGGCGTTCGATGTCGCGGGCGAGATCGGTGGTTTGCTTCTCGAGGTCGCGGGCAAGGTTTGCTGTGGCTTCGGCGATTTCGAGTTCGATCGCGGCACGCTTTTCGGTGACTTCCGTGTTGACGGATGCCCGCTTGGCACTGACTTCGGACTTGAGTGCCGCTTTCGCGGCTGTTGCTTCGGCCTCGAGGTTGTTGCGGGCGGCCTTCAGTTCGGCGTCGAGTTCGGCTCGGGCGATCGCCGTGTCGGAAGCAAGCTTCGCTTGCGCGACCTCAATGTCGGCGGCCAGTTGGGCTCGCGCACCGTCGGATTCAGCAACCAGCTTCGCTTGCGCTGCTTCGGTATCGGCTTCGAGTTTCGCTTGGGCCGCATCCGTCTCGTTGCGCAACCGCTCATATGCGGCAGCCGTCTCGCTCGCCAACGTTTTACGAGTGGTCGTCGCCTCGACCGTCAATGCTTCTTTGGCCGACGCAATTTCTGCAGCCAACGCTTCACGGCTCGCCGTCACCTCGCGAGCAAGATCCGTGCGGCCCTGCTCAATCTCTCGAGCCAACTCCGCATTCAACCGACTCTGATCGGCCTCAAACGTCGCACGAGCCAACTCGGTATCACGCGAAATCGCCGCGGCCGCCTCGCGAGCTGCCCCCGTCTCATGAGCCGTGGTCGAACGCAATTCGGCGACCTCGCGCTGCGCTTCTGAACGGAGTGCCTCTGCCTCACGGCGGGCGCTCGCGATCCTCTCGGTCGACTCGCTCGCGGCAGCACTTCGCACAGCGGCGGCTTCGCGCAGTGCATCCTGACTCGCAGTATCCACTTCGAGACGAGCAACAGTGCGAATCTCCTCAGCTTCGCGTGTCGCTTCGCTGAGAGCTGAGGCCGCTTCGTCGCGAGCGTCGTCGATTCGTTTCTGAGCTTCGCGAGCGGCGTCGGCTCGAGCCCGATCTACGTCGGCTTGCACCGTCGCGCGCAGCTTCTCGGCGTCGATGTCGGCTTGAGCGATGAGTCGAGTGGACTGCTCCTCGGCGACTCGCAAGGTGTTCTCGAGCTTCGTGCCGAGACCGCTATAGGTGGGTCTGCCGGTCTCATCGAGTTCTGCTTGAAGATCTTCTGTCACGGCGAGAAGGCGCTTGACCTCTTTCGCTGACTCAGCACGGTCCGCAGCTGCTTCGTCTCGTTCACGTCGAAGCGCGAGCAGAGCCCGGTCAACTTCGTCCTTGCGGTATCCGCGCATTTCGGTGCCGAAATCGATGTCGTCAGCAGCCATGGCGTCTCCTTGAAAGTGAGGGTGAACCCTCCGAGTTTAGTGTGAGAACAGCGATAGTCGCCGCAGGGTTAGGCCACTTACGAGCCCGTCGGCTATTCTTAAATGTCTTTGTTGCTGCCACTCTTGAGGCAATTCCGGAGCCCCTTAATCTCGTCCCTAGTGCGAGCGTTTGCGAAGTGCAGCGAAGGGTGCCACGACGTGCGCGTCGGGCCGGGCAGCACGAAAGGAGTAATTCGTGCGACTTGTTCTCGCAATTGTAAGTTTCGTCGTGGCCGCTCTCATGATCGGGTACGGCATCGCTCAGCGGACGATTTTTGCCGAGCCCGACACCGTGACGGTTTCTTCGAG
>JANOOQ010000179.1:0-2528 GCA_031421515.1 Leifsonia sp. | reverse complement strand
GTGCCCGACCTTGCGGAAGCACTCGATCGATTCTTCGCAATGCCTCGACCCGAGCGAGGCATCAAGACGGTCATCTTCACGGCCGACTCAATGCGCCGCACTCGAACTCACCTTGGATTGGTGTGACGTGGCGACAATTCTCAACGTCTTCCCCGAGCTTCTCGACCTCAACGGTGACGCGCAGAACGCGACCGTTCTCGCGCGACGAGCGCGGTGGGCTGGCCTTGATGTCGCGGTGAGCTCGCTCTCGATCGGAGCGGCCGCTCCGCGGCAGGCTCCCGCTGTCGTCGTGGTCGGTTCGGGTGCGGAGTCGACCATGCCGGAAGTTCTCGCGGGCCTTCGGCTCATCGAGCGAGAGCTCACATCGTGGTTCAACGCGCGCGTGCCAATTCTTGCGATCGGTACGGGCTGGGAACTCTTGTCCATCTCGGCAGAGCGCGATGGGGCACTAGACCTACATGGACTCGGTCTGTTTCCCGGGCGCTCGGTCGCCGCTACGAGAGTGAGCGACGATCTCGTCGTCGATTCGGACTTTGGGCGCCTCGTGGGGTTCGAGAGTCACGGGCGTGACTACGTGCTCGAAACCGGAGTGCTCGCCCTGGGTCGTGTCGTGTACGGCCATGGCAACGGTGGTGACGTGAAGGCAGAGGGCGTTCGAGTCGGTACAAGTATTGGTACCCACTTGCACGGTCCAGTGCTCGCGAAGAATCCCGCGATCGCCGACGAGTTGCTTCGAGAGAGTTTCGGCGAAGCCTATGTGGTTGGGCCCGACGCGGCCCGGGTCGATGACATCGCGAGAATGGCGAGAAACAAGATTCTCACGTCGGTCGGATTACAGCCGACCTAGATCGTTAGTCCGCGACGGTCTCGAGCAGGCGAGACGACTCGTCGTGCCAATTGACTGCCGTCGGCAAGAGCTTCTCTTTGAACTTTGAGCCGTGGTGGGCACAGAACAACAAATCACCGCTCTGAAGCGTCACGCGGACGTATGCTTGCGCACCGCAGCTGTCGCAGCGGTCCATCGCACCAAGGGAGTAATCGAGCTCGTCGGAAGTGGAGTCGGGTGCGGTGTCCTCGGTGGTGATTTGAGACATCTGCTGCTCCTTACGGCTACGGTGAATTTCCCGGTGACTCAATACAAGCACGCGATTGTTTCACGCGCCGTCAATTGCGGGGTATTTCGCTCAACGCGTATTGAAAGCAAACGGGCGAGTGTCACTCGAGTGTCACTCGGCACCGTGAACGTAGTCTTGAACACTGACGATCTAGGAGTAAACAATGTCGAGCGCTGACTACTCGGCCCGCCACCTTTCCGTTCTCGAGGGCCTCGAGGCCGTTCGAAAACGACCGGGAATGTACATCGGTTCGACGGACTCTCGCGGACTCATGCATTGCTTGTGGGAGATCATCGACAACTCCGTCGACGAAGCGCTCGGTGGCCACGGTTCGGGCATTTCGGTCACGCTGCATCCCGACGCGAGCGTAGAAGTGCGCGACACGGCTCGCGGTATCCCCGTCGACATCGAGCCGAAGACGGGGCTCTCGGGTGTAGAGGTCGTCTTCACGAAGCTGCACGCGGGCGGCAAGTTCGGTTCGGGGTCTTACGCGGCGTCGGGCGGGTTACACGGCGTGGGGGCATCCGTTGTGAATGCACTATCGGAGCGTCTCGACGTCGAGGTTGATCGCGACGGCAAAACGTGGGCGATGTCGTTTCATCGTGGTGAGCCCGGCACATTCCACGACGACGGAGCTCCCACACCCGACGCGCCATTCAGCCCCTTCGTATCGGGGAGCGAGCTTCGCGTCGTGGGCAAGGTCGCCAAGGGCATCACGGGCACGCGCGTCAGGTACTGGGCGGACCGGCAGATCTTCACGAAGGGCGCGACCTTTCAAACAGAGGAACTGCTCGACCGATTGCGTCAGACGGCGTTTCTCGTTCCCGACCTTCGCCTCGATCTCGCAGATCTTCGCGGCGACGAGCCAACGAGCGAGGAGTTCCACTTTGCGGGCGGTATTGGTGAGTTCGTCGATCATCTAGCTCCGGATGCTCCCATCACCGACACCTGGCGACTCACGGGCAGTGGCTCCTTCCTCGAGACGGTGCCCGTGTTGCAAGACAACGGGCACATGACCCCGACGGAACTGACTCGTGAGTGCATCGTAGACGTGGCGCTGCGCTGGGGCACGGGCTATGACACGGTCTTCAAGACGTTCGTCAACATCATTGCGACTCCCAAGGGCGGCACACACCAAGCAGGATTCGAGCAGGGGATGCTCAAGTTCTTGCGCGCCGAGGTAGAAAAGAATGCGCGGCGCCTCAAGGTCGGCACCGACAAGCTCGAGAAAGACGACATTCTCGCGGGGCTGACAGCTGTCCTGACCGTTCGGTTTCCTGAACCGCAGTTTGAAGGCCAGACGAAGGAAGTGCTCGGAACTCCGGCTGTGCGAAATATCGTCGCGGCAGTTATCGCGAAGACGATGGCCGAGAAGTACGCGTCGCCCAAGCGAGACGACAAGGCGCAATCGAC
>JANOOQ010000178.1:0-5246 GCA_031421515.1 Leifsonia sp. | reverse complement strand
CCGCCGATCGCGGCCTGAGCCGTTATAAGGTTGTGACAATTCGACTTGTCGGGAAGCATCGCGTACCCTCAACTAGTACCCCAAGAGTCCGATGGGAAGTAAATCTGTGGCCGAGACCCCGCCATCCAGTCATCTGGATGCCTTGGTGACCCCGCAGCCGCACCTTTCCCGCCGCGCGGCTCGGGAGGCCGAGGCACGTGGTGCGGGTTCGAAGCGTTCCGCTCGAGCGGTGGAATCCACGCCCACGAGACGCGGCTCTTCGGCCGCAGCCCAGGCCGCGCCAGTGGCCGCGGCGCGCAAACTCAAGCGAAGCGAAGTACGGGCGATTCGGGGATCCGTTGCCAAACAGCCTCGCAAGAACCCTTTCAGTGTGCTCGCGACCATGACGATCGTCGGCGGAATGTTCGCCGTTGCTGGCCTGCCGGCGTATGCCCTCAACGGCACCGATGGTGCGGTCGCCGAGAAGGAGGTTCCAACGCAATCCGTCGTCGTGAGTGCCAACGCGGAGACGGTCGCGCCCACCCGCGACGGGTATCGCGCAACCACCCCGGCGCAGCTTGCGCAAATGTCGAAGGACACGCTGCGCGCCAACCTCAACGCCGAGTACCTCGCCTCGGGTGCTCGCGAGATGGGCGACGACTACCCGTGGCCCTACGAGCTGCGTGACTATCAGGGTGGCGGACTCTCGCCCCTCAACTACTACTACCGCGAGTGCGTCGACTTCGTCGCCTGGCGGCTCAACCGTGACGCGGGTTCGTACCAAGCGCCGTTCAAGTGGGTGTGGTCGAACCTGACCCCGACGGGCGGCAACGGTAGCCAGTGGCTGTACGCGTGGGAGGCGCATGGCTGGCCCGTGAGCAGCGTTCCCATCGTGGGGTCGGTCGCGTACACGGGCTACAACCACGTCGCGTACGTCAAGGCGGTCAACGCCAACGGCACCGTGCTCCTCGAGGAATACAACTACGGCGGCAACGGCAAGTACGGGCAGCGTACGATCCCCGCGTCGTCGGTGCCGGCGTTCCTGTACCCGCCGCCTGGGTAGGGGCTGGGCTGGGTTTTCGTTCCTGAGGCTTCACGGTTTTCGTTCCCTTTTCAGACTGAGCGGGCATCCGACTGGATAGTGCGTTAGGCGGCCCGCTCCTCCTGAATAAGGCGTGAACGTGGGCCGTGGAAGTGCTTCAGGTCACCTACGGGTCGACCGTCTGCGCCACGAGCACGTGCCACCCGAGCCACCACCAAAACACGACGATCGCGATGCGCGGTGCCCTGCGCGCCATCACGCGATAGAGCGTCTTCCCCGGCGCCGTGATGAGCAGCGCGCCCACCGCGAGCCACACGACGACGAACGCGATCTTGCCCGCGGACGTGTCGACGAGCGGGTCGAGCACGTCTGAGAGGGCCGGATGCTCGGCTCGCCCACCGGCACCGAACGTGCCCAACAGGTACTGGGCGAGCTCCGCCAGACACGCTGCAACAGCCACGCACGCCCACACGGTGGCCGTGCGTGCGGTAGCCGGTGTCCAGGCGGTGCGCTCACTGGGTGGCGGGTCGGGCCACTCGAGCACGAGCAGCCCGATGCCGACGAGGGCCAGTACGGTGCCCGCCAGGATCCCGTGTCTGGGTGCGAGGATCAACAGCGCGGCAAGGGCCGCGGCGCCGAGCAGGAGTGGGGCGGCTGCGGGCCGGGCTACTGGGCGAGGCGAGGGGATGCGGCCCGTGGCATCCACCAGCAGGAGCACGATGACGACGCTGAAGATAGCTGCGTCGATGTACGCCCCGCGAAAATACTGGACCCCCGCGATAATGGCGAGGATGGCGATCCATGCGGCGGAGCCGAGGGTGATGGCGGTCGGTGTCGCGGGGTGGAGCACGCCCCCAAGATACTCGTGCGCGGGCCGAGTACCTCGCGTCCGGGGCTATTCCTGATCCGCTCGATCGACGGATTGCGGGATTCCCACGAGCACCCCACGGCTTGTTGCCGTGCGGCGACACATCATTATGTAGCCGTACGGCGACAGGAGTCGAGATGCTGACGGTGCGGGAGGCTGCGGCCGTGGTGCGCGAACTGCGGGAACAGCACGGTTGGACGCAAGCGCAATTGGGCGAACGCGCGAGCGTCTCGAGGTCGTTTGTTGCTGACCTGGAGGCGGGCAAAGCGACGGTCGAGGCATCCAAACTCTTCGACGTATTTCAGGCGTTCGGTCTAGAGATCGCACTGCGCGACCGTGAAACGGGAGAGGTGCGCTGGTGAGCGAACTCGTCATCTACCTCGATGGGCAGCGGTGGGGAGTCGCGACTCACCATCCTGCCGTACCTCCAGGGGCTGCTTCCCGACAGTCAGGATGCCCTGAATGCGTTCTCTAGAGAATTTGCCGGCTCGCTCTGACGGCGGCAGAGATCTCGTCAAGGGTGACGGGTGTCCCGTGGATCAGGTTCGTCGCGCCGCGGTAGCCCGTGGCAATCGTTTCGGCGACGGAGTGGCTAGCGTCAAACGCTGGGCTGTCGGCGTATCCGCCTTCGAGGCGGGGGCTCCAGCTGAAACCTGCGGCTTCGCTATTCGTGTTGATGTCCTCGATCAGCGCGACGGTGCCGCCTGGGCCTAGCGTGCGGAGAGCGTCTTGGACGTGGTCGTTCTTGAGCAACTGGTAAATGTCGTAGAAGTGCCGACCGTGCTTCAGGAGTCTCTCCGTGTCGACTCGTGTGGCCGCATCGTGTACGGCCGCGAGTTTCTCCAGCAACGTGCGTTCCGGTGCCAGAACTCGGACGGTGAATGGCGCGAATTCCTCCCACGTGCTCCCATTCTCCCCGAGCGTGAGGGCATGCTCGGCCACGATGGAAAGGTAGGGGTACTCGCTCGCTGGCTGTACGCCACCGCGGCTGCCAAGTTCGAGCAGGACGCCTTCCTTTATGTCGCCATCAGGCGTGTCCGTGGGGTAAGTGTAGGTCGTATACCTTTTCACTCCGGTCGTCGAGCCGGTGACCGTTACGTCCGTTGCGGCGAGACCAAGGTGGGCCGTTACGTCTGTGTCGACGCGCTTGAGCACAGAGTGGCGCGCGGCGGTAGTCATGCCTTCAGGGAATACAGCAAGTAGATCGACGTCTTCAGAGAAACGATCGATGATCCTGAAGACGCGGCTCAAGCTCGTGCCTCCTTTGAAGACGAAGATTACCTCGGTGGTCGATCCGTCTGGAGCCACGATCTTTCGAGCCGGACTCGCTGCGCGGAGTACTTCGGTCACCCAGAAGTCCTTTTCGACATAAGCCCGGGGGATTCCGAGCGCCGAAGCCGCCCGCACGACGAGCACATCGAGCTCGTCGGGAATATCCCGAAGCCGGTCGGTCATGCCGCGGAAACTAGCGCGGTGTTCTCGAGTCGCTCGAAGTTGGTGCGCACCGCAGCATTATGCTCGCTCGCGACGGCGCTCCGTAGCGCACTCTCGCGCACTTTTCCGGTTCGCACGGCGTCGCGGACCTTTGTCACAAAGGCCGCCCAACCCGCTTCGATGTACACCTCAGGCGCACGAAGAAGTTCGAGGAGAGCGATCTCCTTATCATTCAGATCAGCTCGAGCAAGATTCCGACGTGCGTGCTGCTTGACTCCCTCGATCATCTCGACAGGACGCAAGGTTGCTACATGCCAAACCGGCGGTATCTGGGTTGTCACTCCCCAGGTACGCGCTGCCGAATAGCCGGCTGGCCCTACGCCTCGTGTGCCGAGAACTTCGCGGGCAACATCTTCGACTCGTGGAGTCGTCATCCCATACCGCGTTCTCCTACCGCGGTAGTACAGCCCACGACGCACGGCAACGAGCTCGCCGTCTGCGGCTGCACGCGATGCGGCCTTTCGTGCTGCAGCGGCAGATCCTGGAAGCCGATCAACGTGAACGAAGGACTTCTCGGGCATGGCCCGAATTGCGCTTGCGGGCGACGGAGTCTTCATGTCACAAAAGCATAGAGGAAACGTGACATTACGGCAACGCTCCGCTGGCCATTATTCGGCCAGCGGACAGGTTCGAGGCCGTCATCGATTCTGGGTGCAGGGCGCATCCGACGGACTTTGATCTGTGCATTAGATCGCGTGACATTGCGACAAACGGTATTCGACCGCTCTCCGGCGGAATGGTTCCATCGTCATGAGTACCTTGGCCCCCTCGCCGAGTTGCTTGCACGATCAGTAATCGACAACTTGCACATGCTCATCGTGCCGAACATCGCTGGCGACGCTCAGCTGGCCCCAAGTCGCTCGCGACCGGGGACCTCAGCTATCAGGCACTTCGACAGGCCGCAGCTCGTGGCCGTCTCGAAGCCACCTACGGTGGACGGTTCGTGGAGGTCAAGCAAGCTGGCTGTCGATTCGTACGCCGCGAGCAAATACGCGCGACCGAAGTCGTAGGTGGTAGCGAGCACTCCGCCGATCACGGGCGCCCCCACGCTAAACTCGGGGAGCCAGCCTCTGTAGCTCAATGGAAGAGCAGTTCCGTCCTAAGGAAACGGTTGGGGGTTCGAGTCCCTCCAGGGGCACCATAGAACGCTTACTAGAACCATCACCCCATTGTTTGGAGTGATTTTTCTTTTCCGGCACCACGGATTTCTCTCAAAATTCCTTATAAATACTGGGCACTTTCGCGGGAAGCCGCGGATCATGAAGTCGGCTTGCCCACAACTGAAACGCACATCACCGGATTTCCGGGGTTGTCGCCCACGGTTTGCCCACGGTTGAGAACTTCCCTACTCGTCGAGCGGGGTGCGCGGAGATTGCCATGAGTTGGATCGCATAGCGACACCATCTGATTCCAACCGCAAATCGAACGCCTTTCGGAACGTCAATGTCGTACACGCGCCGGGGATGGCCGACCAATTGATGCAGGAGGTCGCACCCCTGCTCGCTGCTGAAGGCATCGACCTGAATGACCCAACTACATTCGATGTCGGAACCCTCAATGCTGCATTGGCTCGGGCCGTCGCGCGCCGGAACTTTGAACTCTTCGTTGCGACCGGCGAGCGGTTGTCGTACGCCCGCACGATATGCGGACCTTCACGGAGGCCGTGGGTAATGGTGAGCGCGAGATTGCCGAGGGCGTCATTTGGAGCGTCGAGCCGGAGCCGGCCGACGTAGCGAAGGCATCCGTTGCGCACGTGATCGGTGTGAGCGCTGAGCTTGCTGACACGTGGTTTGGCGAGCCTTACCTCGCCGGAAAGCTTGCGAAAACGATTGAGCCAGCCTGGGGCAGCCGCGGTCGAGCCGC
>JANOOQ010000177.1:0-8797 GCA_031421515.1 Leifsonia sp. | reverse complement strand
GGTTGGTTCTTCGAGGACCGCATCGAGCCGGTAACGAAGACCGAGATCGAGCGCTCGAGCACCCACTAGACGTGTCTTGACGTGCTAGGCGGGACGTGTCGCCTAGCCCCTCAAGAGATGCTGCTCGATTGCCTCAATCAGCTGCGCCACGGTTGGTACTCCGGCCAGTCCTGCATCAGTCGGGTACACGCGGCACGCAAGATTCACCGTTCGTCCGCTGTGAGGAAACCCGTCCGACCCATTAAGAAGAATGGTCGGCGAGCCCGCAAATTCAACGTCCGCGGCCTCAGCACTTGAGCTCAGTCGGCGAAAAGTGACTTCATCGCCGCTACGGCCGAGTGCGGCGAGAGCTGCCGTCACCCGATGTCCAGCCTCAATCCAATTGGGGCAATCGTCAATATGCAGAATCTCTATCCGCATGCCTCTCGCCCCTGCGCTAGTCAAATGTGCGTTTGAGAAAGTCTGCCGTCGAGTGGTAGCCGAGGCGCTCGTAGAAGTCCGCAGAGCGGCGGCTCGCGACGGTGAGCTGCTTGACGTCGCGTTCACGGCAGATACGCTCGACCGCCTCGATCAAGGAAGTGCCTATTCCCGTGGCGCGGTGCGCATCGTCCACGACGAGCTCCTGCAGCTGAGCCGACCGGCCGTTCGTGTGCAAGAGCGGACTCACGGTCGTGAGCGCGTAGCCGAGTACGAGTCCCGCGGAATCGTGCGCCACGAGAAATACTGAAGTCGAGTCATCCGCTGCCAAGAACGCGAAGCTCTCGTCGAACGCGGCGCGATCGGGAGCATACGTTGACGCGAGCTGTTTGAGCAGTACAAACACTCGATCCGCGTCGCCGAGTTGGGCGTCTCGAATCACGCTGTCGTCAGCGCGCGAAGTATCCGCGGTAGTACTCATAGACCCACCCCACCACGCTCACGATCAGAATGGCGGCACCGATGAAGGCGATCCAGGGGCCAATCGCAAGGCCGAGAACCATGAGTGCTGCGGCGCTCGCGAGGGTGATCGGCCACCAGCTCCACGGGCTGAAGTGCCCTTGCTCAGCGTCGCCGTCGTCAATGTTGGCTTCGAGCCGGTCCTCAGGAAGTTCGCCCCCCTGCGAGCGGTGAATCCGCGCGAGGTAGAACGCGATGAGCACTGCGAGAATGCCCGCGAGGAGCATCCCGATCGAACCGACCCACTCGACTTGCTGCCACCAAACGATCGTGGAGTCCCACGCGTCGAGCAGCGACCACATCGTGTACAGCGCAGCGCAGAAGGAGAAGAATGCCGCGAGAATCCAGAATAGTCGAGCGTTGGTTCCCATGGTTACTTCACCTTCTTGTCGCTCAAGTCAAAGACATCTTCGTCGGGCGCATCCTTGAACGGACCGACACCAAGCGTCATCCCCACTTCAGGATGATTGAGATCGAACGCAGGATGCTCGGAGCGAATGCGCGGGATCGACGTGAAGTTGTGGCGCGGCGGTGGGCAGCTCGTTGCCCACTCGAGTGACCGCGAGTAGCCCCATGGGTCGTTGACGGTTACCTTGGGGGCGCGGCGCGCTGTGATGTATACGTTGTACAAGAACGGGAGCATCGAGATCGCGAGAATCGCGGCACCCACGGTCGAGACTTGGTTCATCCACGTGACGCCGTCCTCTTCGAGGTACGTGCGGTAGCGACGCGGCAGGCCAACGACACCCATCCAATGTTGGATGAGGAATGTCATGTGGAAACCGATGAACAAGAGCCAGAAGTGCACTTTGCCGAGGCGGTCGTTGAGCATCTTGCCCGTCCACTTGGGCCACCAGAAGTAGAACCCGCTGAACATTGCAAATACGACTGTGCCGAACACGACGTAGTGGAAGTGAGCCACGACGAAGTAGGTGTCAGAAACGTGAAAGTCGAGCGGTGGCGACGCGAGAATTACGCCGGTGAGTCCGCCGAATGTAAAGGTGATAAGAAAGCCGATCGCCCAAAGCATGGGTGACTCGAACGTCACAGAACCGCGCCACATCGTGCCGATCCAATTGAAGATCTTCACACCGGTCGGTACGGCGATGAGCATTGTGAGAAGCGCGAAGAACGGCAAGAGAACGGAACCTGTCACGTACATGTGGTGGGCCCACACCGTGATCGAGAGCGCAGCAATCGCGATCGTCGCGAAAATAAGCGTGCGGTAGCCGAAGATCGGCTTGCGGCTAAACACCGGCAGCACTTCAGAGATGATTCCGAAGAACGGCAAGGCGATGATGTAGACCTCTGGATGCCCGAAGAACCAGAACAAATGTTGCCAGAGAATCACACCGCCATTGGCGGGGTCATAGATGTGTGCACCAAAGACGCGGTCGGCGCCGAGGGCGAAGAGAGCGGCGGCGAGCACCGGGAAGGCCATGAGCACGAGCAACGAAGTGACAAGCGTGTTCCACGTGAAGATCGGCATGCGGAACATTGTCATTCCCGGCGCGCGCATCGTAATGATGGTCGTGATGAAGTTGACTGCACCGAGGATGGTTCCGAAACCGCTCAATGCGAGACCAAATACCCACATGTTGGCGCCAAACCCGGGCGAGAACGTCGTGCTCGAGAGCGGAGCGTACGCGAACCAACCGAAGGCGGCCGCACCTTGCGGCGTGAGGAATCCCGCGACCGCGATGAGGCTACCGAAGTTGAAGAACCAATACGCGAGAGCGTTGAGGCGCGGGAACGCGACGTCTGGGGCGCCGATCTGGAGCGGCATGAGCACGTTCGCGAACCCTGCGAAGAGCGGTGTAGCGAACATGAGCAACATGATCGTGCCGTGCATCGTGAAGAGTTGGTTGTACTGCTCGCCCGTCGCGACGACCGACAGTCCCGGGGTGAAGAGCTGGGCGCGCATAACGAGCGCCATGACGCCGCCGAGCATGAAGTAAATGAACGACGTGATCAAGTAGAGGTAGCCGATGACCTTGTGGTCGGTCGACGTGATCCAGCTGACGATGACGTTGCCCTTGCGTTCAGCTGAGGGCGAAACGCCAGGAGTTCTGGTCGGCGCGGTGACGACCGGAGCGGGTCGCGAAAGTGTGGTCGTCATCGTGGTTATCCCTCGTCGCCCGTGGTACCGCCGTTACCCGGCAGATTCTGGTTCACGTTGTATTCGCCGCTCAACTGACCGTCAAATCCGGCCTCGCGCTGACCCTCGACGTACGCGTCGTAGTCCTCCTGCGAGACAATTTCAACGGTAAAGAGCATGAGCGAGTGGTATTCGCCACACAACTCGGCACACTTGCCCTGATACGTACCGATCTTGGTCGGCGTGAAGTAGGAGTAATTCGTTTGGCCGGGAATCATGTCTTTCTTGTACAAAAAGTCAATAATCCAGAACGAGTGGATGACGTCTCTCGACTCGATCTTGACCTCGACACTCTTGTCGACGGGCAAAACCAGCACGGGAAGCGAGTCAGTGTTGATCGTGCCATCCTCGTTGAAGTCGGCTTGCACGCCAGCGCTGTAGACGTCATCCGTGACGTAGTTGAAGTCCCAAGCCCAACGCTTGCCAAATACCTCAATCTTGACGTCGGGGTCGGCGACCTTTTGCTCGATGGCAATTTGGTCGCGAGCAGTGAACGCAAAGAATCCGAGCACCAGGATGAGCGGAACGATCGTGTAGAACACCTCGATCGGCATGTTGTAGCGCAATTGAGCAGGCAAGCCCGTCTGGCCCTTGCGGCGACGGTAAACGACCGCGGCCCAGATGATGAGACCCCACGTGAGGACGCCAACTGCGAGCAAGACGATCCACGACGTTACCCATAAGCCGATGATGCGACCCGTGTGGTTGGTCGTCTCGGGGTCACCGGGCAACCATCCTTGAAGTTGCGCTTGCGTGCATCCCGCAAGAATGATCGAGATGGCGACGCCAATCGGAATGGCTGCCCATCGAAGACGGCGGTTAGAGCGCACCTGTGACCTCTCGCAAAACACGGACTAAATCTTGTCCAGTCTATAGCCGATCGCGCGCTCGATCGTTCGAACACCGGCGCGCCAAACCGCTTAGTGGAAGCTATCTCCACACGCGCAACTGCCTTCGGCGTTGGGGTTATCGATCGTGAATCCTTGCTTCTGGATCGTGTCCTCGAAGTCGATCGTCGCACCGTCGAGGTACGGCACGCTCATCTTGTCGACAACCACCTCGACGCCCTCGCCGAACTCGACACTCACGTCACCATCGAGGCGGCGCTCATCAAAGAACAACTGGTAGATAAGCCCGGAGCAACCGCCGGGCTGCACGGCGAGACGCAACCGGAGGTCGTCGCGACCCTCTTGCGAGATAAGGCTGCGAACCTTGCCGGCCGCGACGTCCGTGAGTCCAACGCCGTGGGCCGCAGTGATTACAGAAGTGTCAGTCATGGTGCAATTCTACGCCCGCCCCTCGAGCTTTGCGAGCAAGACCGCCTCCGTAAGGATTGCGCGGTGGAAGACGCCTAAGTGAAGTGACTCATTGGGGCTGTGAGCACGCGTGTCAGGATCCTCGACACCGGTAACGAGAATCTGCGCCGTCGGAAAGACCTCGACGAGCTCCGAGATGAACGGGATCGACCCACCGATTCCGGCTTCAACGGGCTCTGCGCCCCACGCCTGCCGCATCGCGTCTTTCGCTTCGGCGACTGCCCAACCCGTCGTGTCGACGAGAAACGGATTTCCGAGGTCGACGTCTGCGAAACTCACGTGTGCGCCGAATGGAGCGTGCGAGCGGATGTGAGCTTCGAGCGCCTCGAACGCCGATGCGCCGGTTTGCCCCGGCGCGATCCTCGCGCTGAGCTTGACGGTCACAGAAGGGACGAGCGTGTTCGAAGCGTTCATGACCGTCGGCGCGTCGATGCCCGTGATCGTGATCGCGGGCTGGTCCCACAACCGACTGAGCACGGTTCCACGCCCGATCGGCGTAACTCCCGGCAGGAGCGCTGCCTCGGCGACGAGGCGTTCTTCGTCGTACGGCGGCGTGGGTGCATCCCGTGTCACGAGCCCATCGACCGCGACAGAGCCGTCCGGGTTGTGCAGCGTCGCGAGAAGCTGGATTGCGGCGAGCATCGCGTCGGGGGCCGCTCCCCCGAACATCCCTGAGTGCGACGCGTGCGCGAGCGTCGAGATCGTGAGCTTGAACGTCACGTTTCCGCGGAGTGCGACCGTGAGCGAGGGCGTTTCGATATCCCAATTGTCGGAATCGGCGACGACGATGACATCCGCCATGAGCGCGTCGCGATTCTCGACGATGAAATTCTTGAACGAGCGAGAACCGAACTCCTCTTCGCCCTCGATGAATGCGACGAGTCCGATTTCGAAGTCGGCACCGACGGTCGCAACAAATGCTCGAATCGCGGCGACGTGGGCCATGACTCCAGCCTTGTCGTCGGCGGCGCCTCGCCCGTACAGGCGATCACCACGCACGGTTGGCTCGAATGGGGCCGACTCCCACTCATTTTCGTCCCCGGGCGGCTGCACGTCGTGGTGTGCGTAGAGCAGAATCGTGGGCTTGCCGGCTCGAGCAGCTCGCGTCCCGAGAACCGCGGGTTGACCCATCCGTTCGGTGTCAATTGGCGCGCGCGCGATCACCACGGAATCGAAAACGCCGAGGTCATCGAGAAGCTGTTTTACCGCGACCGCACTCGCGTCGACGTGGGCCGGGTCGAATCCATCCCACGAAACGGACGGGATTCGCACGAGCCCCCCGAGTTGGGAAATCGCCACGGGCAACCCCGCTTGCACGGCGGCGCGAAGCGCATCGAGTTCGATCTGCGAGGTCGGCGTTGGTGATTCGCTCATGCGAGTAATCTTAAGCAGACAATCAAGGCTAGGAATCCCGTGGCAAAGACATCCCCCAGCACGACCGAGAGCGAACCGACCCCGGAATCAGTTACCGGCAAGGGACACGCGACGCCCACTCGCAGAGAAAAAGAGGCTGCTCGCAAGCGCCCGCTCGTGTCGGGAGATCGCCGCGAGGCGCGTCGACACGCTCGCACTCAAGCGCAGCTGCAGCGCGAGAAGGCTCGAATCGGAATGGCCGCGGGCGACGAAAAGTACTTGCCCTTGCGTGACCGTGGACCGCAAAAGCGTTATGTGCGGGACTACGTTGACGCTCGATTTAGCGTCGGCGAAGTGATGATTCCGCTCATGCTCGTCGTCATCATTCTCACGTTCATCCCCAATACCGACGTGCAGAACATCGGCATCGTCGCGTTGTGGGCGTTCTTCATTGTCGCGATTGGCGACGCCATCGTGCTCGGACTCGTCGTGACGCGCAAGCTCAAGGACAAGTTCGGTGCCGACCGCGCCGAAAAAGTGCGTTGGTACGCCGCAATGCGCGCGCTCCAAATGCGGCTCATGCGTTTGCCCAAGCCGCAAGTCAAGCGCGGGCAGTTTCCCGTCTAGTTTGCTCGTGCCAGTCGAGCGAGGCCGCGGTTGATCTCGCGCGCCCACAGTGGGCCGCGGTAGAGAAACGCCGTGTAGCCCTGCACGAGAGTTGCGCCCGCCGCTAGTCGTTCAGCTACGTCGGAAGCCGTCTCGACTCCCCCGACAGAAATGACGCAGAATTCTGCTGGCACGACCGAGCGGATGACCCGCAACAGTTCGAGCGATCGAGCGGCAACGGGCGGCCCCGAGAGCCCACCGGCTCCGGCCGCATCGACGACCTCGGACGCCGTCGCTAGGCCGGAGCGCGAGAGCGTCGTATTCGTCGCGATTATGCCGTCGAGCATTTCAACAGCGAGGCCAGCGATCTTGAGTGCCTCGGCGTCGGAAAGGTCGGGCGCGATCTTGACGAGAACGGGAGTCGAACCTGCTGCCGCCTTGACCGCCGCAAGGAGCGGCGTGAGTTTGTCGAGCTCTTGAAGTCCGCGTAATCCGGGGGTGTTGGGTGAACTCACGTTGACGACGAGGTAGTCGGCGAGGGGCGCCAACAGGCGTGTGCTCTCGAGATAGTCGGCGGTCGCGTCATCCACTTCGACAATCCGTGACTTACCGATGTTGATGCCGACGACGGGTCGCCCCCGCTTCGTGATCACCCGCGCGACTACGCGTGCCGCTTGTTCGGCGCCGTGATTGTTGAAACCCATGCGATTGATAACTGCACGGTCCGGGATGAGACGAAAGAGCCGCGGCTTGGCGTTGCCCGGCTGGGGCCGAGCCGTAATGGTGCCAACCTCGACGTGGCCGAATCCGAGTTGGCCGAGCCCGCGAATCGCGGTTCCCTCTTTGTCGAAACCCGCGGCGATTCCGAAGGGTGAGTCGAACTCGAGACCGAGCGCGGTTACTTTGAGCGAGGCATCCGGTCGGGTAAAGCGGCGAACGAGTAGCCCCACTCCTAGCCCCGGAAGCGTGCGGATGACACCAAACGCGAGCGAGTGGGCACGCTCGGGGTCGAGGCGCGCGAGGACCACCCGGAAGAAGAATCGATACATGAAGTTCAGGAGGCGCTCTTGCTGGGGTCGGCCTCGCCTGGCGAGCCGTGGTCGAGACGTAATTGCGTGATCGCGGCCTCGAAGTCCTCGAGCGAATCGAAACCCTGATAGACACTCGCGAAACGCAAGTATGCGACCTCGTCAAGTTCCCGCAGGGGGTTTAGAATCGCGAGCCCGATCTCGTTCGCGTCGACTTGAGCGGCTCCCGTCGCGCGAATCGTCTCCTCGACGCGTTGTGCAAGCACCGCGAGATCTGTGTCGGTGACGGGTCGCCCCTGGCACGCCTTGCGAACGCCCGTGACGATCTTTTCGCGACTAAACGGTTGAACAACTCCGTCGCGCTTGACGACGCTCAAGCTTGCCGTCTCGGTCGTCGAAAACCTGCGCCCACACTCAGGGCACTGGCGGCGCCGACGAATTGAGAGCCCATCGTCGCTCGTGCGCGAATCGATGACGCGGCTGTCGGGGTGACGGCAGAAGGGGCAAAACATGGTGCCCCAAGGATACGCCCTGGTCGAGTGCGCTACTCGAAGCGAGCGGTGACGGCTTTGCCGTGGGCCGGCAAATCCTCTGCCGTGCTGAGCGCGACGATTCGCGCTTCGACGGATTGCAACGCTTCGGGCGAATAGGTGATCACTTGCTGCGGCCGCAAGAACGTATATGCCCCGAGGCCCGATGCGAACCGTGATTGGCCGCCCGTCGGCAAAACGTGGTTGGATCCTGCGAGGTAGTCGCCGAGGCTCACGGGCGAGTGTGCGCCTAAAAAGATCGCTCCCGCGCTGTGAATGTGGTCGAGCACAGCGTGCGGCTCGGCCGTCTGAATCTCGAGGTGCTCGGGACCGTATGCGTTGCTGAACGCCGCAGCCGCCATGAGGTCGTCGACGAGCACAATCGCGGACTGCTGCCCCGCGAGTGCCGTGCGCACACGCTCGCCGTGGCGAGTGGATGCCGCGATCGCTTCAACTTCGGCCGCGACCGCTAGAGCGAGCTCCGGCGAATCCGTCACGAGCACCGCGGCGGCGAGCTCGTCGTGCTCGGCTTGGCTCACGAGGTCGGCGGCGACGAAGCGTGGGTTGGCTGTGGCATCCGCTATCACGAGAATTTCGGTCGGCCCCGCCTCCGAGTCGATTCCAACGACACCTCGAACGAGCCGCTTGGCGGCCGCGACGTACACGTTTCCCGGGCCCGTGATGACATCGACGGGGTCGAGATCGAGGCTCTGTACTCCGTAAGCGAAAGCGCCGATCGCGCCGGCACCGCCCATAGCGTAGATCTCCTCGATGCCGAGGAGGCCAGCGGCGCCCAAGATCGTGGGATGCACTGACCCGCCGAATTGCTTTTGCGCGGGTGACGCGAGCGCGACCGACGCGACGCCGGCG
>JANOOQ010000176.1:0-4064 GCA_031421515.1 Leifsonia sp. | reverse complement strand
ATGTCTCGAATCGCGATTATCGCGTCGTTTTCGTGGACGATGTCCGCGGGAATTTCGCGCATCACGATGCGCGAAAAGATCGAAGGCGATTCAGGCATGCAATCAGCTTAACGCGCCGCTACCAACGGCCGAGCTTGACATTGAGCGCTGCGAGCGCCGCCGGGCCCGCCGTTGAGGTGCGCAACACTTCAGTTCCGAGCCGCACGATGGATGCCCCCGCCCCAGCAAGCGCGTCGAGCTCGTGCTGCGCGATCCCACCCTCGGGGCCCACGAGCAATACGACGTCGCGGCTGTCCACCGTGAGTTCCGCAAGAGTGGATTCTGCGCTCGGCTCGAGCACGAGCATCCGGGCCCCCTCCGCCATATGCACCAATTGTTTGGTCGAGGCCATGTCGAGCACGTCGGGCAACCACGGACGCAGCGATTGTTTCGTCGCCTCGCGCACGACTGCGGCCCAGCGATCACGTCCCTTTGCTACCTTCGCGCCTTCCCAGCGCGAAATACTGCGAGCCGCGGCCCACGGAATGACTCCGTCGACGCCCAACTCGGTCGCCGCTTGCACCGCGAGTTCGTCGCGATCACCCTTCGCGAGAGCTTGCGCGAGAAACACCGCGGGCTCGCGGCGGCGAGTCGTCTCGACGGTCGCGACGCGAATCGTGAGCACGCTGTGTTCGGCCGTGACCACTTCGCCTTCGACGACGAGCCCCGCTCCATTGCCGATCGACACGGTCTGGCCGACCGTGATTCGCGAGACCGTCACTGCGTGCCGCGCTTCACTGCCCGTGAGTGAAATGAGCTCGCCGATGCTAGCCGACTCGAGCGCCTCATCGAGGTAGAAGTGCGCCACGCTACAAGCCGAGGAAGCGCTCGCGAAGCTTCGTGAACAGCCCCTGCTGGAAGTTCGAGAAGTGTGGCGCTTGCGACTTTCGCAAGCCCGCGAATTGCGTGATGAGTTCGTGTTCCTTGGGTCCGAGCTTCGTGGGCGTAACAACTTGTACGCCTACCTTGAGGTCGCCGCGCCCATTTCCGCGGAGCCGCGAGACCCCGCGCTCCTTGATCGTGATGACGTCGGCGCTCTGGATGCCCGGGCGAATGTCGATGTCGACCTCGCCGTCCAGGCCCTTGAGCTTGGTGCGAACGCCCAGAATCGCATCCGTCATTTGCACCTCGATCGTCGCGAGGAGGTCGTCGCCGTTTCGACTGAAGATGTCGTGATGGCGCACCTTGATCTCGAGGAACAAGTCGCCCGCCGCGCCGCCCGCGGGGCCGACTTCGCCTTGCCCTGGCATCTGCAGTCGCAAGCCCGTGTCGACGCCCGCGGGAATGTCGACGGGAATCGACCGAGCGGCTCGCACTCGACCCTGACCCGCGCACGTCGCGCACGGGTTCGCAAGGATCGACCCGAACCCGCGGCACGTGCCACACGGGTTCGACGTGACGACATTACCGAGCAGGCTTCGCATCGTGCGCTGGATCTGACCCGATCCACCACAAATGTCACACCGAACGGGCGAGGTTCCCGGAGCACAACACGAGCCGTTGCACGTCTCACACAGAACGGCCGTATTGACCTCGATGTCGCGCTTTGTGCCGAAGATCACTTCGCCGAGGTCGACTTCGACGCGCACGAGTCCGTCTTGGCCGCGCTCGCGACGCGATCGAGGTCCGGTCGTGCGGCCGCCGCCGCCGAAGAAGGTCTCGAAGATGTCGCCGAACCCGCCGAAGTTCGCGCCACCGAATCCCGCTTGCGGCCCGAGGTCGTATTGCTGGCGTTCTTGTGGGTCGCTCAATACGTCGTACGCGTGCGTCACGAGCTTGAACTTCTCCGACGCGTCGGCGCTCGGGTTTACGTCGGGGTGAAGCTCGCGCGCTAGCTTGCGGTTGGCCTTCTTGATCTCTTCCGCGGTCGCACCGCGATCGACACCAAGAACCTCGTAATGATCAGCCACAGTTCTCTCTACCTCAGTACCTACTCCGTGCCGAGCAGCCGCGACAAATATCGCGCCACCGCCCGAACTGCGGCCATGTTGTTTGAATAGTCCATGCGGGTCGGGCCCAACACTCCGAGGCGCGCGACCGTGCCACCCGATGACGAATATCCGCTCGAAACAACGGAGGTCTCTTCGAGTCCGAACCCGGCATTTTCTCGACCAATGCGCGCCGACACACCACCCGGCTCAACTTCCATCTCGCCGAACATCCGAAGCAACGCTACTTGTTCTTCGATCGCTTCGAGCACGGGGTAGATGCTCCCGGTAAAGTCCTCCTCGGTACGCGCGAGATTCGCGGCCCCAGCCATGAGCAGCCGATCCTGGCGGTTGGCGAGAACCTGCTCGGCGAGGCTTGCGGTCACCTCGGTCACGAGTGGGCGACGATCCGGCGCGAACTCGGTGGGGAACGTTTCGAGCTTCGCCGCGGCATCCGTTAGTCCAAGGCCCGCGAGCGCACCATTGATCTTCGACCGCAGCTCAGCGAGAAACTCGTCGTCGATCGGAGTGCTCACATCGATGAGTCGTTGTTCGACTCGCCCCGAATCGGTAATGAAAACCGTCATGAGTCTCGTGTCGCTCAGCGGCACGAGCTCGATGTGTCGGACTCGGGATGTTGCGAGCGACGGGTACTGCACTAGCGCCACTTGGTGCGTCAATTGCGAGAGCAGGCGAACCGTTCTCGCGAGAACGTCATCGAGGTCGGCCGACTGGCCGAGGAAGACTTCGATCGCGTGGCGCTGCGCCGACGTGAGGGGGCGAACATCCGCGAGGTGGTCGACAAAGACGCGGTATCCCTTGTCTGTCGGCACGCGCCCCGACGAGGTATGAGGAGCTGCGATGAGCTCTTCATCTTCGAGGAGCGACATGTCGTTGCGAATTGTCGCGGCCGACACGCCGAAGGAATGACGCTCGACGATCGACTTCGAGCCGACGGGCTCTCGAGACGCGACGTAATCCTGCACAATGACGCGGAGGACTTCGAGACCACGCTCAGAAACCACGGGTTCACCCGCCTCTCTCGTTGTTGGCACTCCGTTACTCTGACTGCCAATTCTACTGTGACACGCCGTGTCCAAACCGTTGCACGGTAGGCAACACAAGCGCTACCTTGTGCTGACAACATCGTTCACCTGAAAGGCAACGACTCATGACAGACGCAACGCCCCAGCCCGCTGCACCCCAGCCGGCCGCACCATTGACTCCCGCCGAGGACAAGCAGTGGGCATCGTTCGCTCACTTCGGTGGTCTTCTCGGAGTCCTGCCCTCGCTCATCATCTACTTGATCTTCAAGGACCGTGGTGCGGTCACGCAGACCGAGTCGAAGGAAGCCCTCAACTGGCAGATCACCTTTACGATCGGCTTCATCGTGCTGCAGATCCTCGTGACGATTATTTCGTCTGCACTGTTCGCGGCCGGCGCATACGGCGTGATTAGCCTCGTCGGATTCCTCCCGTTGCTCCTGTGGATCGCGAACGCGATCTTCTCGATCCTCGGTGGCGTTAAGGTGCAAGGCGGCGGCTCGTACCGCTACCCCGTCGCACTTCGCCTCATCAAGTAACTTCTTTCGAGTTCGTGTTCCCGGGGGCATTGCTCCCGGGAACACTGCTTTAATAGGGGCATGTCTGAATCAACGCCCCCACCCGCCAGCCCCTACCAAGCGGTTCAGCCGCTCAGCCCGAGCGACGAGAAGCTCTGGGCCACCCTTATCCACATCGGCGGAATCCTATTTAGCTTTCTGCCGGCACTCATCGGGTACCTCGTGCTCAAGGACCGCGGTCCGTTCATCCGCCAGCACAGCGCTACGGCTTTGAACTTCCAGATCACGCTAGCGATTGCATACGCGGTTGGGTCGATCACGGCGCTCATTCTCATCGGGTTCCTCGTGCTTTTCGCAGCATGGGCCGGAAGCATCATCTTCGGCATCATCGCAGCGCTCGCGGCGAATAAGGGTCAGGCATACACCTACCCGCTCGCAATCAAGTTTGTGAGCTAGTCCACGCTGAGCTAGTCAACTAAGCGACGCACTACGGCATCAGCCAGAAGCCGCCCCCGCAAGGTCAGTTCGATTCGACC
>JANOOQ010000175.1:0-3251 GCA_031421515.1 Leifsonia sp. | reverse complement strand
AAGGAAGGTCAAGATATCGTCGGCGGTGTGCTCGGTGGCTTGCTGGGCGGCAACAAGTAACACGCAGACTAATCGCGGAGCGTAGCTCCGACTCGAGCGGCCGCTAGTGCCACGGCAGCGTTCTTCGCGTGCGTGGCCTCGGCGGCCGTTAGCGTTCTGTCCTGTGCCCGGAAGCGCAAAGCGAATGTGAGTGACTTGCTCGACTCGGGAACGCCCGGGCCGCGATAGTCATCGACGAGAGTCGCGTGTTCGAGCAACTCCCCTGCCCCCTCGATCACGATTGCGAGAAGTTCACCCGCACGCACGCCCACGGGAACTACGAGAGACACGTCTTGCGTCGCAGCGGGAAGTGACGCGATGGGTCGGGCCGAGACTTCGGTCGCTGCGCAATCGATGAGCGCGTCGAGGTCGAGTTCGAGCACGGCGACCACGCGCGGTAGATCGAGGTCGGCGGCGAGTGATGGCAAGAGCTCTCCAGCGAAACCCACGACCCGCTCACCGGAACGCAACTGCGCCGTGCGACCTGGATGCATCGCTTGATGCGAGCCGGTCACGACTTCAATGGGCACCGAGAGCGTCGCAGCGAGCTGTCTCGCGGTCGCAATTGCATCGCCGAGCCCTGTCGGGATCGACTGTTGACCGGGTTGCTTCGCTACGGCGTCGCCAAGCAAAAGTGCCGCAACATGCCAAGGCTGTGGCGGGATGCTCGCGCGGAGCGCGCCGAGTACAGCGTCGGCCGGCAGAGCGTCGCCCGTCGGCAACGGCCCGCTCCCGTACGGAGTTGAGGCGTCGGGACGGAATACCGTCCCGACCTCGAACAGGGCGAGGTCCGTCAATCCGCGCGACAGGTTGCGGCGGGCGACGGCGATGAGACCGGGGATGAGCGTCGTACGCATCCACGCGGCATCCGGATCCAACGCATTCGCAACGCGCATGGCGGGCACCGAACCCGCTGTCGGGGCACCGAAGAGATCGTTGAAGCGCTGCGAAATGAATGGGTAGGAGAGCACCTCGGTGAGGCCCGCGAATGCAAGCGAGTTCGACGTCGACCGACGGAGACGCTGCGAGCGCGTCAATCCACGGCCGGGGGGCGCGACGGGGAGCTGAGACGGAATGCGGTCATAGCCGACGATTCGCGCGACCTCCTCTGCGAGAGTCGCGGGATGCGTGAGGTCGGGACGCCACGATGGCGGCGTGACGAGCCACCCGTCCTTCGCGACCTCGACGGTTGCCCCGATCGCCTCAAGAGATGTTGTGACTTCGTCCGCCGAGAACTCGACGCCAATGAGTCCCGCGATGAATCCCTCGCGCAAGCGAATCGCCGCGGGCTCTGCGTGAGTGTTGAGTTCCGAGCCCATGGGGTCGGCCGTGCCGCCGGCGAGTTCGACGAGCAATTGCACCACTCGAGTAGCCGCGGGCAAAGCAACCTTGGGGTCGACGCCGCGCTCGAAGCGGCGGGACGCTTCGCTCGGAAGCTTGTGACGACGAGCAGTGCGCGCGATCGACACGGGGTCAAAATTTGCGGCCTCGACGAGCACGTTCGTCGACTGTGAGCCGATCTCTGTCGTCGCTCCACCCATGACGCCAGCGAGGCCGATCGGACCCGACTTGTCGGTGATGAGTAGGTCCTCGGGGTTCAACTCGCGCGTCTTGTCGTCAAGTGTCGTGAGAGTCTCGCCGGCTTTCGCGCGCCGCACGACGATGCCGCCCGAGAGCTTGTCGAGGTCGTACGCGTGCGTAGGCTGACCGAGCTCGAGCATGACGTAGTTCGTAATGTCGACTGTCAGCGAGATCGAGCGGATGCCCGCAAGCAAGAGCCTCGAAATCATCCACGGTGGGGTGGGGAGAGTGGGGTCAATCCCCCGCACGACTCGCGTGACGAAAACAGTTGCGCCGACCTGGCCGCGAATCGGGGCGTCGTCGTCGATCGCGACCGAAAAGCCAGAGGCATCCGTCGGCTGCACCGCCGTGACGGGGTCACGGAAGTCGACACCCGTCGAGTTTGAGAACTCTCGAGCGATTCCGCGAATCGAGAATGCGTAGCCACGGTCGGGCGTCACGTTGACTTCGACCGCGAAGTCATCGAGCCCCAGGAGCGCGATCGCGTCCGAGCCCACCTCTGGATCGAGCCCGAGGCTCGCGAGACGCAAGATACCGTCGTGCTCGTCGCCGAGACCGAGCTCGCGAGCCGAGGCAATCATTCCGTCTGACGTGTGACCGTAGGTCTTGCGTGCCGAGATCGGGAACGGTCCAGGAAGCACTGCTCCCGGCAGCGACACGACGACCTTGTCGCCCACGGCGAAGTTGTGTGCACCGCACACGATGCCTCGTGGTTCGGACTCGCCGACATCCACTTGGCACCAATTGATGGTCTTGCCGTTGGCTTGTGGCTCGGGCGTGAACTCGAGCACTCGCCCCACGACGACGGGACCGGAGACCTCAAACGAGTGAACGGCTTCTTCTTCGAGCCCAACGCGCACGAGGGCCGCGTGGATCTGGTCGTGCGAAACATTCGCGGGAAGGTCGACGAACTCGCCCAGCCAACTGATTGGGACGCGCATCAGACCACCATTCCGAACTGCTGCGAGAAGCGAATATCGCCCTCGACCATGTCTCTCATGTCGTTCATGTCATTTCGGAACTGGAGGGTTCGTTCGATCCCCATGCCGAACGCGAAGCCCTGATACTCGTCAGGGTCGATGCCCGCGGCTCGCAAGACGTTGGGGTTGACCATGCCGCAACCGCCCCACTCGACCCAGCGCGCGCCGCCCTTCGCGTTTGGTTGCCACACGTCCATCTCGGCGCTCGGCTCTGTGAAGGGAAAGTAGTTGGGTCGCAAGCGAATCTGCGCCCCTTCGCCGAACATCGCGCGCGCAAGGTGCTCGAGCGTGCCGCGCAAGTGCGCCATCGTGAGGCCTTTGTCGATCGCTATTCCTTCGAGTTGATGGAACACGGGCGTGTGCGTCGCATCCAACTCGTCCGTGCGAAAAACGCGCCCGGGAGCGACGACATACACGGGCAGCGGGCGCTCGAGGAGCGAGCGAATCTGCACGGGACTCGTGTGCGTGCGCAGCAGCAAGTGCGACTCGACGGGGTCGATGAAGAACGTGTCTTGCATCGCGCGCGCAGGGTGATCCTCGTCGAAATTGAGCGCGTCAAAGTTGAACCATTCGTTTTCGAGCTCTGGGCCCTCCGCGACCTCCCACCCCATGCCGACGAATATGTCGGCCATGTGCTCCATGAGCAAGGAG
>JANOOQ010000174.1:0-2072 GCA_031421515.1 Leifsonia sp. | reverse complement strand
TAAGGCAGCAGATAAGAGCAGCGAAGCCGAGATCAGCAAGAGAGGGAGACTGTCTCGCAACCGCTCGCCCCGCCAAGTCTCGACGCGCTCCTCGATGGAGGCCTCCGTGCCAATCCATGACTTCCCGTTGGACCGGAGTTGACCTGTCATTCCGCCCGCCCTTAGTCGAATCGCCACTACGGCTTCCCGGCCATGACCCGGCACCGGGATCGCCTTCGGTATGGAGATCCGCAGGCTCCACACCCCACCATCGACTTCACCCATGGCTCCGGCACGCTGCCCGTTCCAGAAGACTTCATAGGCTTGGCCGTTGCCGAAGCCTCCGATCATCAACGCCAGCGGTACTCTCTTCATTTTCTCGGGGGGCATGTTCTCCGGCAGCCGCACCCGGAACCGGTACCAGGAAAATCCGAGCGTCGGCTGGTCCGCTGCTTCCGGCATCCGCACGGTCGGCCAGGCCGAGTCGTCGAAGGCGGGGTCCGCCCAGCGTGGGTCGTCACCGGCGTGGTGCTTCCACAGGCCCGAAAGCGGCGCGGGTTGAAACAGGCTTTCGACTTCAATCGTCTGCGCGGCGCAGAATGGCGCCATCAGCGCTAGCAGTAATATTCTTCTCATGCGTTTCTCCTCACGGTCACCGCAGTAATGTCGTCGTCGCGGTACTAGCACTTTGACCGCGTGATTTGTAACTTTCGCGGTTTGCCGCAACATCCCCTCCCTCACGGTCGGGGTTCGTTTGAATGCCAATAAATGCCGCCACCTGACGAACCCCGACCGTTAGGGAGGGGATGTTGGAAGACGACTCTAATAAGATACTTTTCAAGCGGTCGCGGTACTAGTCCGCGGGTCATGCATTCCTCCGCAACGTCCGGCGTGACTACAATAAAAGAGGCATGACCTTGATCGACCTCCAACTGCCCGACGAACAAGCGGCCCGCCTGGACCGTTTCGCCAGCAGTGTGCGCAAATCGCGCGGCGAGGCCACCGCCCAGCTGATCGAGGAAGCTTTGCGTCATGAGGAATTCCCGGCGGTCGAGTTCCGAGACTCGGTCGTGGGGCGGCAGGCCTATGTCGTGGGTTCCACGCTGGCAGTTTGGGAAGTGTTGATGGTGGCCGAGTCCTATGCGCTCGATGCCGAGAAGACGGCGGCGCATCTGGGCTGGCACTCTGGCCGCGCGAGAGACACGTTGCGCTATGCCGCGGCCTTTCCCGAAGAGATTCAGGCGGCACTCGAGGAGAACCGGTCCATGACCGAGGATGGCCTGCGAGCCATGTTGCCGGCCGCCCGGTGGCTCGAGACGAAGTAGGTGCTTCGCTACCTGCTCGATGAGCACATTTCCCCGGCCGTTGGCCGCATGGTGCGCCAGCATCGGGGCCCGATCGACATTGAGGCGGTAGTTGAGTGGCAGGGCGGCGTGTGGCGCGCGAAGGACGATGGGATCCTGCTGCAAGCGGCAGCAGCGGCAGGACTCACCCTGGTTACTTACGACCAGCGCACCATTCGACCGCTGATTGTGCGATTGGCGCAGGAGGGGCAGTCGCATCGGGGCGTGATCTTTGTTGACGAGAGAACCCTGGCGCCCAACGACATCACCGGCCTGGCTCGAGCCCTGATTCAATTGTGGGATCGATTTCAGGCCGAAGATTGGACCGATCGTGCCGCTTATCTGCCGCGGCCGCGCCCTCCAGAGTGACTCACGGATCATGCCTGCCTCCGGACGGTAACTACGGTGATGTCGTCGTTCTGCCCCCACGCCTTCGCCGCCTCGGCAATCTCCTGTGCAGACTTCGACGAGATCTCCCGCGTGCGGTCGAAGCCGAAGAGCTCGCGCTGGGCGTTCTCCGCTTCCACGACACCGTCGGAGAGCATCGTCAGGCAGGCACCGGGCTGGAGCGTGAGGGTGGTCTCGAGGTAGTGGGCATCGGGATCGAGGCCGAGGGGGAGGCCGGTATCGACAAGGGCTTCGGCGCCGAAACCAACGAGTGAGGTAGAGGTTGTCTTTCCCCAGCGGTCAATTGGCTGGGCGTTGATACTCAATTGGGAAAGATTAAAGAACTCGACCCTTGCCTGGGTA
>JANOOQ010000173.1:0-8323 GCA_031421515.1 Leifsonia sp. | reverse complement strand
CAACCTTACGGGTCGCGACACACCGTCGATTTCGAGCGTAAACGCTGTGCCGACGGCGGTCGCCTCAATGTCGACGGCGCGTGCGTCGGCGTTTTCGGCGAGACCGAACCACTCGACGCGAGCTTTCGTGAGCTCGGCCATCGCCACGACGCGCGAGTCATCGATGTTGAGAATTGCGACAGCTGAAGCCGGGAGTTGCGTGACCATCTCGGATTTCGCACGCTGAACGGCGTCGGGACCACCGAATTCACCCACGTGGGCAAGCCCAACCTTGAGAACGATCGCGACGTCGGGCGTGACGATCGACACCAGCCTCGCGATTTCACCGATCGCGCTCGCGCCCATCTCAACGACGAGAAATCGGGTATCGAAGGTAATCGCGAGCATCGAGATGGGGGCACCGACGTGGTTGTTGAACGATTCACGTGGCGCGGTCGTCGGGCCCTCGGCTTGAAGAACAGCATGCAACATGTTCTTCGTCGTCGTCTTGCCGTTTGAACCCGTTACCGCGACGACACGCAATTGCCCGAGTGAACGCACTTGAGCGACGACGTCGCGCGCGAGATCCGCGAGAGCCGTGACTCCATCGGTGACGACAATCTGATCGACATCGAGTTCGAGCTCGCGCTCGACGATGAGCAGGACCGCGCCGTTCTCGACGGCCTTGGGGGCAAAGAGGTGTCCGTCGGTCACCTCACCGGGGAGCGCAAAGAAGATCGAACCGTCAACAACTAGCCGTGAATCCGTGTGGACTTCGCCGTTTACCGTGGTCGTCGCCGAACCGCCAGCGCGCAACACCAAGCGCCCGGCGAGCGTCGACTCGATGTGTCCGAGTGAGAGTTCGATCACGCCCAGCCCTCCTCTCGCAAAGCGGCGCGAGCCTCATCGCGTGCTGAGAACGGAACCTTCTTTCCGAGAACGTCGATGTAATCCTCGTGCCCCGGACCTGCCCACAACACGGAGTCTCCCGCTTTCGCAAGCGAAATAGCGAGCCGGATCGCTTTCGCTTGCGATGCAACTTCGTGGACTGCTGCGCGGTGGGAAGCCGTCGCGGCGCCCTCGAGAAGCGTCGAACGAATCGCGGCTGCATCCTCGAATCGCGGGTTGTAGTCGGTGATCACGAGAACATCCGATTGCTCACTACCGATGCGACCCATTTCGATTCGCTTCGATGCATCGCGATCCCCGTCGGCGCCAAACACCATGATAAGTTTGCCCGTCGTAAATTTTCGAATGGCAGCCATCGTGGTCGAAAACGCATCGGGGCTGTGCCCATAGTCGACGTAGACGGCGGGACCGTCTCCCGTTGACACCCGCTCAATGCGGCCCGGGAGAAAAGCCACGATTCCGCCATCGCGATCGAGCGCATGCCCAATTGCCTCAAAACTCAGTCCAGCTTCGACGAGCATGACGATCGCCAATCCCGCGTTTGCCGCCATGTGATGCCCGATGACAGAGATTCGAGTCGTGAGCGACCGACCTTCGGGCCCGCTGAGAGTGAATTCCGTGAAATCGGCGCGTTCGTCGAGAACATCGAGTCGCCAATCGGCGGGTACGTCGGGCAGCGATGAGATTGTTGTATTCGGAATTCGGGATGCGTCGACCACCCTTTTGCCCCAGGGCGTGTCGAGCGACACGACGCCGCGGCGAGCGCGATCGGGCTGAAAGAGCGGGAGTTTCGCGGCGAAATATTCTTCCATGTCGGCGTAATCGTCGAGGTGGTCGTGGCTCAAATTGAGAAACGCAACGACGTCGAAGACGAGTCCGTCGACGCGATTGCGCGTCAACGCTTGAGCACTCACTTCGAGAATTACAGCACGAACGGCACTCTCGCGCATTCGAGCGAGCAACCCGTGAACCTCGGTCGCTTCGGGCGTCGTGAGACTCGCCGAAACTGTAAGGTCGCCAATCTTTCGCTCCGCGGTTGTGCTCAATCCGGAAACGATCCCGAGCTGAGTCAAGATGCCATTGACGATATACGAGACACTCGTTTTGCCGTTTGTGCCCGTGATTCCGAGCATGAGTGGAGCTGATTCAGCCGTGCGGTAGATCCACGCCGAAATCGCCCCGAGGGCCTCGCGGGGAGAATCCACTATCACCACAGGCAGTCCACTCTCGGCCGCAATTTGAGCACCGTCCTCGTCAGTGAGAATTGCAACCGCACCACCGTCGCGCGCTTTCGACGCGAAAGTCGCTCCGTGTTGCCGCTGACCGCGGAGCCCGACATAGAGATCGCCCGGTTGAAGATTTTCCGTGCTGAGCGTGATTCCCGTGAGTTCGACGCCCTCGAGCGAGCCTCGAGACTCGAGGCCGAACTCTTCCGCGAGCGTCGACAGTCGTCGAACCGATGGATGCGCCGGGCGAAGGATCGAGGCCTCACCGTCGAGCACTCGATCCTCCAGTTGTTTACTCGTGCATCACCACGTTAAGGGGATGTCCGGTGCAGGTTGCGTAGACGGTGTCACACGGAACGCCGTGAGCGTGTGTGCCATGACATCGTGGAATGTGGTCGCAATTGCGCCTGAGGAATACATGTTAGTCGGGATGCCCGCCGTGACGACAACCGCGTACTGCGGGTCATCGGCTGGTGCGAGTCCTGCAAACGAAATGACGGTCTTGTTGCCGTAAATGCCGTTCTCGGCGACCTGGGCCGTGCCACTCTTTGCCGCGACTCGGTATCCCGGAATTGTCAATTTCGCGCTCGCCCAACCGTCGGTCACGATCTTCTCGAGCATCTCGACGGTTTTATCCGCGGCCTCCTCAGAGACGACTTGCGTTCCCTCGTTCGACGGTGTTTGCGTGATCGTGCCGTCTGGCCACTCGCAGCCCTCGACGAGAGTCACGGGCATCCGAACTCCGTCGTTGCCGAGCGTTTGGTAGATACTCGCCATTTGCACCGACGTCGTACTGAGACCCTGTCCAAATTGCACGGCGTAGTTCGTGCGCTCATCCCACTCATCGGCGGGATGCACGAGCCCTTCGGACTCGCCCGTGAAGTCGACTTCGGTCGACGAGTTGAGTCCAAAAGCAGTCAAGTAGTCGTGGCGGCGGTCTGCCGATAGCGAATCGGAAAAGATCGACATCGCGACGTTCGACGAGTCAACGAGCGCGCCCGTCAACGTGTAGTGCTCGTCGCCGTGATCCCACGCATCCTTGATGTAGTCACCGTCGGAGAGATACAGACGGCCAGGCACGACGATTTGCGAGGTTTGCGTCGCGACACCGGCATCGAGCAAGGATGCCGCGGTTACTGCCTTCATCGTCGAACCGGGTTCGTACGGCCAACTGAATGCGAGAGAGCCCAATGCCGTGCTGGGTACGCCGTCGACGTTGTTGGGATCTACCGAGGGATAGTCCGCAACGGCCATAAGGTGTCCGTCGCTGATTCGGATGACGACAGCAGTCGTCCACTCTGCGCCAAGTTCTTGGTAGGTCTCCGCCATTCGCTGTTGAACGTAGAACTGAAGATCGCGATCGATCGTGAGCCGGAGTTTTCCGCCGTTCTTAGGCTCCTCGCTCGTGACGAGGCTTCCCGGCAGTCGAACTCCGTCTTCACCCTTTTCGAAAGTCGATGTGCCGTTCGAGCTCGCGAGACACTCGTCTTCGCTTAACTCGAGCCCGGCCTGAGGACCATCCGTTCCGATGAACCCCACGAGATTGCCCGCCACTGCACCATTCGGGTACGTGCGACTCGGGCGCAATTCGAAGTACACCCACGGGATCTCGAGGTCGCGGACTGCCTGGAATACCTCGAGCGTGACGCCCTTCGTGAGGTACGCGAAGTCGGCTTCGGGACTCTCTGCAAGTGCCGCCATGAGAGCGACGGGATCTTGACCAGTGAGGGCAGCGATGCTCGCGAGCGCCTCGGCGACGGTGCCAGACGCATCGCCCCGCGCGAGAGCACTGCGAGGCGAAGCCGTGATGTCGTACCGCTCGACGCTCGTCGCGAGAGGTGCACCGTTGGCATCGACGATGTCGCCGCGCACGCCGTACGTCGTAATCTCTTGCGCGCGCTTCGAGAGCGAGATCGCGTTGAGTTCTTGCGCTTGCACGAGTTGGATGTCGACGAGTCGTACCGCGAAGACCGCGACTACCGCGAAGATCGTGAGCACCGCGAGAGTAATGCGCGCTCGGCTGCCCCGTGTTGTCATGGTCGCGCCGTTAGTGGGTCACGGGGGCGGGTAGGGAGTCGACGAGCACCGTCGGTTGCGGGGCAGGCGTCGCCGACGCAACAGCCGTCTTGGGCTGCGGTGCAGTGTTTACGACCGCCATTCCCGTGAGCAAGTCATTGGCTACGAGGTTGCACGCGCCACCGCATCCAACTCGATCAATCGACCCTGGGGCGCCAGAAATCGCGCCGTTACTCAAGTCAAGGAAGAGCGGGCTCGCGCTCGGAACCATCCCCAAGTGCGCAGCGTTCGCGGCAAGATTTTGAGTCGACGCGAGCAAATCGAGGTTCTCCGAAAGTGCCTGCTCGGTGCGCAGAAGTTCCTTTTGTTGGGACTGCAGGGCGTTGATCTGATAAGCGCCATCAGACACGACGATGCTCAAGAGCAATTGCGCAGCGAAGATAGCGAACAGGCTCGCCACGGTGACTACCGCGTACGCGACCTTGGGCCGAGCCTTGCGCTGAGCGCGAGTCGTTACGATTTCGAAGCGGCGTGCGGGAGCCGACTCTCGAACCGGTCGGGTTTGCGGGCGCGCGTAGGCAAGATTTGTACTCACGCTACCTCCCTCAGCTTTTCGACGGCGCGCAAGCGCACGGGCGTCGCTCGCGGATTCGCGGCCTTCTCTTCGTCAGACGCGAGCTCAGCCCCGCGAACGAGCAATGTGAGCTCCGGTCGGTGTTCGGGCAACTCGACAGGCAGTCCGCGCGGCGCCGTCGAGACGGATCGGCGCTGCACTTCTCGCTTCACGATTCGGTCTTCGAGCGATTGATAAGACAGCACGACCATCCGGCCGCCCACCTCTAGTGCGTTGATTGCCGCGGGGATCGCGCGCTCAAGTACCGCGAGTTCTTGATTGACTTCGATGCGCAACGCTTGAAAGACGCGCTTTGCGGGGTGTCCTGCCCGCTGAGCTGCCGCCGGCGTCGCGGCAATGATTATGTCGACGAGGTCAGCGGATGTCTCGATCGGGCGTTCCTCGCGTCGTTGCACGATACGGCTCGCGTAGCGGGGAGCGAGTTTTTCGTCGCCGTACTCGTAGAAGATCCTGCGCAGCTCGAGTTCGCTGTACGTGGCAATGACAAAAGCGGCCGTGCGCTCGCTCGATGCGTCCATGCGCATGTCGAGCGGTGCGTCCTTCGAATACGAAAAGCCGCGCTCCACTCGATCGAGCTGGAGTGACGAGACTCCGAGATCAAAGAGGATCGCCGAGACCGACGAGATGCTCAGTTGCGAGAGAACGCGCTCGAACTCGTCATACACGGCGTGCACGAGGTGCACGCGCTCGCCGAACTGCTCGAGACGACGACCGGCAATCGCGAGTGCATCCAGATCCCGATCGATACCCACGAGCACGATTCGCGGAAACTTGGCCAAGAACGCCTCAGCGTGGCCGCCCATGCCGAGCGTCGCGTCGACGAGAACCGCGCGGTCTCGTTCGAGAGCGGGAGCCAGTAGCTCGACGGTGCGTTCGAGCAGCACGGGTGTGTGTATTTTGTTGTCGTTCATGGTGTTCCTGGGTGAGTTCCCGGTGCTGATCCCCATCCGGTCCGACCTGACATCGGGGAAGAAAGTCAGGGCATGCCGGCTGGGAGTCAGCGTCGGGACATCAGAAGAGCCCGGGGATCACCTCCTCCGCCGTGTTGACGAAGTCTGATTCGACACTCTCGTAGTACGTGTTCCACGCTTCGGTGTCCCAAATCTCCGCGCGGTTGCCGACACCGACGACCGTGAGGTCGCGATCGAGGCCCGCGTACTCACGCAGGTTGGCGGGAATCGTCACTCGACGTTGCGAGTCGGGCGCATCCTGGCTCGCACCCGAAAGAAAGACGCGAAGGTAGTCGCGCGCTTGCTTGTTGGTCACGGGCGCTTCGCGAATCTTGCCGTGAAGAATTTCGAACTCGCGCTGGCTGTAGACGAACAAGCAGCGCTCGAGACCGCGAGTGACGACAACGCCCGCGGCGAGCTCATCCCAGAACTTCGCGGGAAGGATGATCCGGCCTTTGTCGTCGAGTTTGGGTGCGTAGGTGCCAAGAAACATGACAAGCGCTCCCCTCATACTCCGGCCCGGATTCAGGTTTGCTCCACTTTACTCCACTTTCCACCACGAAACAATGAATATTGCGCAGAAGAAGGCAGATATGCACAAAGATGTCAATGTTTAGGCTCGACTCACCGTGGAGGAATATTCCGCCATTTCCACGCAAATGGGCCAAAAAGGCACAAAAAATGGACCAGCCCGATGGCTGGTCCCATTAGTTCAGTGGATGCGCGGCTAGTCGCGACCGTCTTGGCGCCTGTCCCACCGCTCGTTGAGGTTGTCCATGAACGTCGACGATGGCGCCGCACGCTTCCTGCTCGAGCTCGCGGAGCTCGCAGTCGACCGGGATGAACGCGGCGGTGCAACCGCGAGAAGCACACCGACAAACATGATGACGAATCCGAGCACGCCGACGATCGGTTGGCGTACGATCACGCCCGCGACGAGAGTCGCGATGCCAGCGACCGCAATGAGAACTCCGATTGCGAGAACCGTGTAGTTCGTCTTGCCTTGCCGCGGAACGATTGTCGCGACGAAGTCTGCGTCGTTTTGATAGAGACTGCGCTCCATCTCTTCCAGGAGGCGCTGCTCTTGCTCGGAAAGTGGCATCCTGTTCCCTTCATGCTGGATGTCGACGCTGGTAACTACATAGTACGCCTCGCCAAATGGCTAGGCTAGGCGGGTGGCTGAGAGTACGCGGTTAGTTGACCTGATTCAACAACGAATTGACAACTTTCTCGCAGAACGCCACTCACAGTTCGAGGCGATTGCGCCGGAACTCGCCCCCGTCACCGATCTTGCGCGCGACTACCTTGCTGGCGGCAAGAGATTCCGCGGACTCTTCTGTTACTGGGGATGGCAGGCCGTGAGCGCCGACCCACACGGCTTTGACCCCCTCCCCGATGACGACGTGCACGCTGAGCTTCCCGCGATCGTTCTCGCGGCATCCGCCCTCGAAGTGTTTCACGCGGCCGCGCTCGTTCACGACGACATCATGGACAAGTCAGACACCCGACGCGGCGCACCCGCTGCCCATAAGCGGTTCGAGAGCCTGCATCGAGAGAGCGGTTGGAGGGGGGATGCCGCGAGCTACGGCAATTCGGCAGCCCTTTTGCTCGGCGACCTGTTGCTGGGGTGGAGCGACGAGCTCTTCGATCAAGGCACGGGACTTCTCGCATCTGGGTCATCGGGTCGCGCCGGTCGCGCCGAATTCAATCGAATGCGCACGGAAGTGACTGCCGGCCAGTACCTCGACATCCTTGAGGAAAACGCGTGGGCGAGTTTCCCCGAGTCGAGTGCGCTTTCTCGAGCGCATCGAGTGATCGTCTATAAGTCGGCCAAGTACACGATCGAGGCGCCTCTCGCGATCGGCGCTGCTCTTGGCGGAGGAAGTCTCGCGCAACTAGCGGCGTTGCGCGAATTCGGACTTCCGCTCGGTGTCGCCTACCAGTTGCGCGACGACGTGCTCGGCGTATTCGGCGACCCTGCCGTCACGGGCAAGCCTGCCGGCGATGACTTGCGCGAGGGCAAGCGAACCGTGCTCATTGCGCTCGCGCGCACCAAGCTCGCCGCATCGACTCGACAGCTCCTCGACGAGCTCATCGGCGACGACTTGCTCGATGCGCAGCAGATCGACATGGTGCGCACGGCGCTCGTCGATTGCGGTGCGGTCGACGAGGTCGAGCGCATCATCGACCACAACGTCTCGCTTGCGCAAACCGCGATTCGGGATGCCCCGATCTCACAATCCGCGCGAACCCAGCTTCTTGAGCTCGCCGATTCGGCGACACGCAGATCCGTGTAAGGGCGTCAGAACCCGAGAGCTTGAGCGACGCGGCGCACTTCGGCCTTTCGACCGCTCAAGAGTGCGAGCACGGGACTAGTTCCGAGGCTCTCCTCTTCCCCAAGTAGCCAGCGCATCGCTTCGTCATCCGAAAATCCGCTGTCTCCAAGCACAACGAGCGTGCCTCGAAGCTCGTGCACGGGCTCCCCGTCGACGATGAAGAGGCTTGGCACCTTCCACACTCCATCAACCTTGCTCGCAAGCAAGGAACGATCTTCGATGAGCCGGCGCACCTGGCTTACTTTGTGATTGAGAATCTCGGTCAATTCGGGG
>JANOOQ010000172.1:0-4779 GCA_031421515.1 Leifsonia sp. | reverse complement strand
AACCCGCCCGCCCAGGTCCGCGTTGTAGCAGACGATAGCGGAGCCGTTGAAAACCAAGACATGGTCTCCGCCGGGTGTTACTCCGATTAGGTCGGCGCGAGTGCAGTTGGTGCACCCGGTTGCTTCCGGTGCGGTTGCTATAACAGCACCGAGATTAGCTCCAGATGGGGAACCGTCAGCGTAGGTGCCGGTCGATGCACTCCCCGCCACTGCTGCCTCTGTTACAACCACCCCAATGGTGGTTGCTGCGATTGTTACGAAGGCAGCGACTGTGGCTAAAACCGGCCAGCCCCGCAGCTTGAACCGTGTATCTGACCTATTGCGCTGTTCGGTGGGTTCGCTCATTAGGTCACTCTCCGGCTTGCAGTGTCGACGGCGGCGTTGGCTCAACCGAAAAACGATGGCCTGCCTGTGGCTATTTGTGCACACTATCGGAAGTTGTCAAGTGAACGTGCCGCACACGCGTATCACAACCACGTCGACAATTCGATCCGCACCTGCATCACACGCAGCAGACCCCTGACCGCTCGACGCAATTCTTACTACACAAAACGCTCGCGCTCGCGGTCGGTACGACAACCATGCCGCTCAGCACCATCGCAGCCACAACAGCAACCCAGCCCCCGCGAAGCGAGCAACACTGTTAGCGAGCGCAAACCCCACGAGCATGCCTTAGGGTGCCTTCGAGTGACTTGAGCGCCAATCAGATTCGGATCCGCGTGCGGGGAATTTCGATAGGCGCTGTGCGCTACTCAACCATCTTGGCGGCTTGGTTTCGATACGTCGCTCAGCTGCTACTCAACCAACCTATTGGGCGAAAGCGCCAGCTAAGCGCACAGCACCACCGTTGACACCCTTCGCACCTTGCTCGAAACCAGCGAGGTCGCGGGGCGTCGTCGAGACTCGCCCGAGCTCCCACGACGGGATACCGCGAGCCGTGAGTTCGGCGATCACGCTTGCCGCGGCGACATCCGAAACCACCGCAATCATTCCGATGCCGAGGTTCCACGTTCCTTCGGCCGACTCAAGCGTTGAGCCCGCCAAGTCGGACAGCACGCGGAACACCGGGGGCGGCGACCACGTCGACCGCTCGACCTCGGTCCACGACCCCACGGGGAGCACGCGCGCGAGGTTAGCCGCGATACCTCCACCCGTCACGTGACTGAGTGCGTGTACCGCGCCGGGGTGCGACTCGAGCAGGCCCAGCAGGGGGCTCGTGTACAGGCGCGTCGGCTCGAGCAGTGCTTCGCCCACGACGCCGAGCTCATCGAGCCGGTCGCGGTAGCCGATACCGCGCTCGCGCAGAATGTGGCGCACGAGCGAGAATCCGTTGCTGTGAAGGCCGGAGGAGGCCATCGCGATCACCACGTCACCATCGGCGACACGTTGTGGGCCGAGAAGGGCATCCGCTTCCACAGCGCCGACGGCAGCGCCAGCGACGTCGTAGTCGTCGGGCCCGAGCAGCCCGGGATGTTCGGCCGTCTCGCCACCGACGAGAGCCGTTCCCGTGGCTTCACACGCGAGCGCGATGCCGCGCACGATGTCGGCGATGCGCTCGGGAACGACCTTGCCGCACGCGATGTAGTCCGTCATGAACAGCGGCGTCGCGCCGACCACGACTATGTCGTCGACGACCATGCCGACGAGGTCTTGGCCGATCGTGTCGTGCTTATCGAGTGCCTGAGCGATTGCGACCTTCGTGCCGACCCCGTCAGTGGATGTCGCGAGCAACGGCCGCGCGAACGCCTTCAGAAATGACGCATCGAAGAGTCCGGCGAATCCGCCCACGCCGCCGAGCACTTGGCTGCCGTGAGTCTTCGCGACGGCGGACTTCATGAGCTCGACCGCGAGGTCACCGGCCGCGGTGTCCACCCCGGCGCGCGCGTAGCTGCTGGAGGAGGACTCGGTCACTCGTCAAGCGTACCGGGGCTGCGCGTTGGGCGAGTCGCCATGCGCCGCCCGGGAGCGCGGGCGGGCAGGCAGGCGTCGAGCGCGAGCGGGCGGGTGGACGGCGTCCCGAATATTGCTTCCCAACTTTTGGGTTGCGCAAATAGCGGGTTGCGCAACCCAAAAGTTGGGAAGCGAAATCGCGCACCCCCTTGGAGACGGTCAGCCGCCGGCAGCACGGAGCGCACGGCCGGCCGCGGACGTCACGAAGGCACGTCGCCAAGGCGAACGCCGCGCATCCGCCCCCCGAATCGCGCGCCGAGAGAACACGGGTGTGCGAAACTAGACTGCGCGTTGCAAGCGCCCCCAACCTACGACCCGGAGGCTCCCGGCCAGCATGTGTGGCATCGTCGGTATCGTCTCGAGTCATCCGGTCAATCAACAGGTCTACGACGCACTCTCGCTCTTGCAGCATCGCGGTCAAGACTCCACCGGAATGGTCACCGCCGAGGGCAGCACTCTTCACATCGTCAAAGCCAAGGGCCAAGTGCGTGAGGCGTACCGCACGCGCGACATGCGCAGCTTGCTCGGAACAATCGGGCTCGGGCACGTGCGCTACGCGACCAAGGGCACAGCCTCGAACGAGCAAGAGGCGCAGCCGTTCTACGTGAACGCGCCGTACGGCATCGCGCTCATCCACAACGGAAACCTCACGAACACTCGCGAACTCACGGCCGAGCTGTTCAACGTCGACCGCCGTCACCTCAACACCTCGAGCGACACCGAGCTTCTCGTCAACGTGCTCGCGAACGAGCTGCAAGCCCAAGTGTCTGGCACCGACCTCGACCCCGACCAAATCTTCAACGCGATCTCGCGCGTGCACGAGCGCGTCGAAGGGTCATACGCCGCGATAGCGATCATCGCGGGGCACGGGCTGCTCGCGTTCCGAGATCCGTACGGGATACGTCCGCTCGTGTTGGGGCGGCGCCAGACCGGATTCGTCGGGGACGAATGGGTCGTGGCATCCGAAAGCCTCGTGCTGGAAAGTGCCGGATACGAACTCGTGCGCGACGTGGCGCCGGGCGAGGCGATCTTCATCACCCCCGACGGCGAGATGACGAGCCGCCAGTGTGCGGCGAACCCACGCCTTATCCCGTGCTCGTTCGAGTACGTTTATCTCGCGCGACCCGACTCCATCATGAACGGCATCTCGGTGTACGAAGCGCGTTTGCGGCTCGGCGACCGGCTCGCTGACACGATCGCGCAATACACACCGCTCGGCGACATCGACGTCGTCATGCCGATCCCCGACTCGAGTCGCCCTGCGGCGATGCAAGTCGCGCAAAAGCTCGGTGTCGAGTATCGCGAAGGCTTCTACAAGAACCGCTACGTCGGGCGAACGTTCATCATGCCCGGCCAGGCCGAGCGCAAGAAGAGCGTCAAGCAAAAGCTCAACGCCATGGGCAGCGAGTTCAAGGGCAAGAACATCCTCATCGTCGACGACTCGATCGTGCGCGGAACGACCTCGAAAGAGATCGTTCAAATGGCACGCGAAGCCGGCGCCAACAAGGTCACATTCACGTCGGCCGCGCCGCCCGTGCGCTTTCCCCACGTCTACGGAATCAACATGCCGAGCCGCCACGAGCTCGTCGCCCACGGCCGCAAGATTCCCGAGATCGCGACCGAGCTCGGTGCCGACTACCTCATCTTCCAAGAGGTCGCCGACATGCAAGCCGCGATTTTAGAGGGGTCGGATGTCACGGCTCTCGACATGAGTTGCTTCACGGGTGACTACGTGACGGGCACCGTGACGCCCGAGTACCTCGCGTGGGTCGAGAAGACCCAGCTCAGCTAGTCTCGCGCTCGGCAGTTGCCGTACGGGCGCGCTTCGAGGAGCGACGATCGAGCACGAGCGCAAGAGCCGCGCCAAGCGCTACGCCCGCGGGTATACCGAAGAGCGCGAAGTAGGCGAACAGCGCGACAAAGCCGACCGCGGGATCGGACGGGAAGAGCGACGTCGCGACGAGCGTGGCGAGCGCACCGATCAAACCCCCGACGGCCATGAACGCGCCGAACTTGGGCGCGCGTCGCAGTTTGACTTCGGTTTCGCTCATGGCTCTATTGTCTCCCATGCGAGCGGAAGGTGTGCCTCCAGGCTCGCGCGCTGACCGGATGCCACAACACTCCCTGAAGCGACGGCATCGGCCCACGTGACTCGGCCGGTTGCGAGATGCAGCCAGGTCGTGGCATCCATTTCGATCACATTGGGCGGAGTGCCACGCGTGTGGCGCGGACCCTGAATGGCCTGCACGGCACCGAACGGCGGCACCCGCACTTCGACCGTATTGCCCTCGGCATCGTCTGCGAGCACTTGCAGCAGAAAGCGCACGGCGGTCGCGAGTGTCTCGCGATCGGAACCGCTCGCGAGCGCCGAGGCGACCGCCGCGTGCCCGCTCGCTTCAGGTATTCGTTTCACTTCTCACTCGTGTTCAACGGTTGGCCGTACCGCAGCCTCGATCTGCGTGGTACGTGCGCCGTTGGCACTCGCCTCTCCCCGGCTTCGTGAATGTGTCGCACCTATTGTGCGACCGCGTAGCACGGCGACTCGCACGGCGCGCCGCTGGGTAGGGTTGAAGCGTGCGAATCCTTGTTCTCGGCTCCGGTGCACGCGAGCACGCGATTATTACCTCCCTGCTCAGTGAGACCCCCGCGCACGAGATCACTGCGGCTCCCGGTAACGCCGGCATCGCGGCCGTCGTGCCCGTCGTCGCGCTCGACCCCACCCGTGCCGACGTCGTGAGCGCTTACGCGCACGACAACGACATCGACCACGTCATCAATGGCCCCGAACCCCCACACGTTGCGGGATTCGCCGCCGCGCATCGCCAACGT
>JANOOQ010000171.1:0-4278 GCA_031421515.1 Leifsonia sp. | reverse complement strand
GCCGAGACGGGGTCGACGGACTCGAACGGTTCGTCGAGCACGAGCAACCGGGGCGAGTGAATCATCGCGGCCGCAAGAGCAATTTTCTTGGTCATTCCAGCGGAGTAGTCGCTCACGAGCCGGCCGAGGGCATCCTCGAGGCCGAATGCATTCGCGAGGTCAGCACTGCGATGACGCACGGTGTGCGAGTCCATACCGCGCAATGCCCCCGCGTAAAAGAGCAATTGCGCGCCAGTGAGTCTGTCGAATAGGCGCAAGCGGTCGGGAAGTACGCCCATATTGCGCTTCGCCACGACCGGATCGGTCCACACATCGGCACCGTTGACCGAAACCGTGCCGGCGTCGGGGCGGAGTAGGCCCGTAATCATCGAGAGCGTCGTCGTCTTGCCAGCGCCGTTAGGACCCACGATTCCGTAGAACGCGCCGGACATGACCTCGAGGTCTACACCGTCGACGGCGATCGTTTCGTCGAATCGCTTCGTGAGTCCCTTGACGAGCAGCACTGTCGTCGGTTTGCCGCGAGTGCGCTTCTTCGCGACTTCGACGGGTGCGACGACCTTGGATTGGGTCGGCGGCTTAGGGGGCGAAGACTTCGCGGCCGCAGACGTCGCACCTCGCGCGCCGGGGAGTTTGACCTTTGGCATGCTCACTTTAGGCAACGACACTTTAGGCAACGCAACCGCGAGCCCAATCCGCTGCGACGCGGATTTAGCACGCGGCTTCTGATCTTGTTGAGGCGCGGCCTCGACCTTGGGCTCGACTTTCTCCTCAGGCTCCGCAGCAGGATCGACCTCGGTCTGAGGCTCCAACTCGGTCGCGAGATGCTCCGTCTCGATTGGCTCTGGCTCGGGAGCCACTTCCGCGCTTGACGTCGGCTCGTGCGCAGGATCAGGCCTCGAAGTCGAGATTCGCCCGTGCGAAAGTGTCGGAACCGAGAGCGTAGGAACGCTAAATCGAACGCGGTCTGACCCTGGCGGATTGGCCTTGGCCGTCTGCTCTGGGGTTTTTTCCACGAATCAAACCTACCAACGTGTACGCCGACGATTGAGCGTGCATCACAAATGCACAACAACCGAGCCAAAATCCAGGCTTCGGACGACACACCCCGGTAACGTTGGGCAAGCACAACGGTGTGTCCATTTACATTCTTCGCGGTTAACTTTCGGCAAACAATTGCCCGCCGCGCGAATAGACACAACCTGAGGAGAAGCTCTTGAGCACGCAAATCGTGATTCTTGCCGCCGGAATGGGCAGCCGACTAGGCCGCTCACTACCCAAGCCGCTCACCGAACTGAGCGATGGTCGCACGATCATGCAGCAGCAGTTCGACAACATTCACCACGCATTCGGCGCTGACGCACACGTGACGATCGTCGTCGGCTACAAGCTCGAGCACATCATCGAGGCGTTCCCGAACGCGTCGTTCGTCTACAACGAGCAGTACGACCAGACCAACACGTCGAAGAGCCTCATGCGCGCACTGCAGGCCTCGTCGGCCGGTGGTGTCTTGTGGATGAACGGCGACGTCGTGTTCGACCCGACCGCCCTCGAGCGAGCCGCCAAGCTCGTCGAGCAAGACCAGTCGTTCGTTTCGGTAAACACTGCCAAGGTCTCCGACGAAGAGGTCAAGTACACGACCGATGCCGAGGGTTACATCAAGGAGCTCTCGAAGACCGTCAAGGGCGGTCTCGGCGAGGCTGTCGGCATCAACTACATCTCTCGCGCCGACAAGGCGTTTCTGCTGCGTCAACTCAAGCGAGTCGGCGACCAGGACTACTTCGAGCGCGGCCTTGAGCTCGCAATCTCAGAGGACAAGCTGCACATCGAGCCCATCGACATTTCGGACCTGTACGCGATCGAAATCGACTTCGCTGAAGACCTCGAGCGCGCAAACCTCTTCGTTTAGCAATTGCGTCAGTAGGTCACTCGACGCGACCAAACCCATACGATAGGGGTCGTGCTCGCGACCGATCGACCCCGACGCGTGTGGTCGCCGATCGGGCGGTATCGCCACTCGCTCTGGTTGCTTACCGTGCGCGATTTGCGCGTTCGGTACTCGACGTCGGTACTCGGCTATTTCTGGTCGATTCTCGACCCGCTTGTCATGGCCGCAATCTACTGGTTCGTCTTCACGCAAGTGTTCGACCGGTCAGTCGGCGAACAGCCCTACATCGTATTCTTGCTTTGCGCGCTCCTGCCGTGGATGTGGTTCAACGGTGCGATTTCGGATGCAACGCGCGCGTACCTCCGCGAAGCGAAGCTCATCCGCTCGACGAAGATCCCGCGCACCATTTGGGTCGCGCGCCTCGTGCTTTCCAAGGGGATTGAGTTTGTCGCGAGCATCCCCGTCCTCGCGATTTTCGCGATCATCACGGGCGCAGTGCTGCACTGGGAGGCCGTCTACTTCTTGCTCGCGATTATGCTGCAAGCGATTCTCACGGTCGGCGTTGGGCTCATCATTGCGCCTCTCGTTGTCTTCTTCCGTGATTTGGAGCGCGCCGTCAAGCTCATTTTGCGGTTCTTGTTCTACGCGAGCCCGATCATCTACAGCGCGAGCGATCTGCCGGACGGACTTCAATTCTGGGCGGCGTTCAATCCGCTCTCGGGCATCTTCTCGCTCTACCGCGCTGCGTATTTTCCCGCCCAGCTCGATTGGTTCGCGGTGGTAATCGCTGGCGCGATGAGCCTCGCGATGCTCGGTATCGGAGCGCTCGTGTTCTCGCGCACCGAACGCGCCGTGCTCAAGGAGATCTAGTGGAACCCGTCATTAGCGTCACGGATGGCGGCATTCGCTTCCGTCGAAATCGTCGAGCGCGGCGAAGCTTCAAGGATCTCTTCGCATCGCGAAAGCGGCGCACGAGGCCGGGTGAGTTCTGGGCGCTCCGCAATATTACGTTTGACGTGCATCCCGGCGAAGCAATCGGCGTCGTCGGTCGAAACGGCCAAGGCAAGTCGACGCTGCTCAAGCTCGTCGCCGAGGTCATCATTCCCGACGAAGGCACAGTCGTCGTGCGCGAGGGAGTCGCTCCCCTCATCGAAATCACGGGCGGATTCGTCGACGATCTTTCCGTTCGCGACAACGTCAATCTCATGGCCGGATTGCACGGCATGACTCGATCCGAGATCAGTGTGCGCTTCGCCGAAATCATCGACTTCGCAGAGATCGGCGACTTCGTCGATACGCCCTATAAACACCTCTCGAGCGGGATGAAGGTGCGCATCGCGTTCGCCGTCATCTCGCGGCTCGAGGAGCCAATCATTCTCGTCGACGAAGTGCTCGCGGTAGGTGACAAGGGATTCCGTGAGAAGTGCTATCGGCGTATCGACGAACTGCTCGCGGGCGGTCGAACGCTCTTCTTCGTCTCGCACAATGAAAAGGACTTGCGTCGATTCTGCACGCGCGGTCTCTACCTTGACGGTGGAGCTCTCGTGCTCGATGGCCCCATCGGCGCCGTGCTCGATCGCTACAACGCCGACTACGGTTTCTGAGGCTCGGGGTACGGTTGAGCTATGGCGAAGACCGAACAATACGTGACATCTAGCCCATTCGTAGTGCGCGGAATCGACCGACTGCTCACGGTGCAGCGGCCGATTGTGCTCGCGCACATCCGCAGCATCCGTCGAGGCAAGCCCAATGCGACGCCGGAAGAAATCATCCGCACGCTTGAGCGTCGCTACCTCGCGGCAGTAACCACTGGTGGCGCCCTCGTCGGTGCGAGCGCCACGGTGCCCGCGATCGGCACGGGAACGTCCCTAGCGCTGTCGACCGTCGAGACTGCGGGCTTTCTCGAGGCGAGCGCTCTATTCGCGCAATCCGTCACCGAAGTTCACGGAATCGTCGTGGACGACCCCGATCGAGCTCGCGCTCTCGTCATGACCATGGTGCTCGGCACCGCGGGCACCGACTTGCTCAAGCAGCTCGCGGGTCAAGCGGGAGGTGCCGGGCCTGCTAAGTCGAAGTTCTGGGGCGAACTCGTGACCAAGAGCATCCCGCGCTCCGTGATCGGCCCCGTCGCGGACCAGCTCAAGCGCACGTTTCTCAAGAAGTTTGCAGTCGCTCAAGGCACCAATGTCGTCGGACGACTCATCCCGTTCGGCATCGGCGCCGTCATCGGTGGTGGCGGTAACCACATCCTGGGTCGTCAAATCGTTCGCTCGTCGCGGCAAGGGTTCGGCCCCGCGCCCGCGACGTTCCCGCTGTGGCTCGAGCCCGTAATCCGCCTCCCACGCGAGAAGGCGCCGCCCGGGTACGTCAAGGCGGCGGTCATGCGGCGCACC
>JANOOQ010000170.1:0-7552 GCA_031421515.1 Leifsonia sp. | reverse complement strand
GACGATAGGTGAGCCGGTGGATGAGCCACGGATACCCGTGGTACGCAAACAAGATCGGCTTGTCGCTCGTGAAGATCGCGTCGAACGCCTCCCCCGAGAGTCCGTGTGGATGCTGGCTGTCGTCCTGTAGGCGCATCAAGTCGATCACGTTGACAACTCGCACGCGCAGTTCGGGCACGTGCTCGCGCAAGAGTGCAGCCGCGGCGAGCGCTTCGATTGTCGGGACGTCGCCCGCACACGCAAGCACGATGTCTGGTTCAAGGCCTTCGACCTCGGTGCCCGCCCAATCCCACACGCTAATGCCGCGCGTGCAATGCCCAACCGACTCGGCCATGCTCAGCCAGTTCGGTCCCGGTTGCTTGCCAACGACGACGACGTTGATGTAGTTCTGCGATCGCAAGCAGTGGTCATAGGTAGAGAGGAGTGTGTTGGCGTCGACCGGGAGGTACACGCGTACGACATCCGCCTTTTTGTTAATGACGTAGTCGATGAACCCCGGATCTTGGTGACTAAAGCCGTTGTGGTCTTGGCGCCACACGTGAGACGTCAGAAGGTAATTGAGCGACGATATCGGCGCTCGCCACTCGATTTCGCGCGTTACCTTGAGCCACTTGGCGTGCTGATTGAGCATCGAGTCGATGATGTGAATAAAGGCCTCATAGCAATTGAACAAGCCATGCCGACCGGTGAGCAAATAGCCCTCGAGCCAGCCCTGGCACTGGTGCTCAGAAAGCATCTCCATGACGCGCCCGGTTCGAGCGAGGTGCTCATCGACGGGCCAGATCGCCGAATTCCATTGCTTGTCGGTGGCCGCGTAGACGCCTTGCAAACGATTTGACGCAGTCTCGTCCGGGCCGAATATTCGAAAGTTGTCTGGGTTCATTCGAATGACGTCGGCGAGCCAATCGCCGAGTACCTTCGTCGGCTCGCCCAATGTCGATCCCGGCGACGGTGCGTCAAGGCCGTACTCGCGAAAGTCGGGAAGAGTCAGTTCGCGCCGAAGAAGTCCCCCGTTGCCAAAGGGGGTCGCGCTCATCCGCAAGTCTCCATCCGGGGCTTGCCGGGAGATGGATGCGACGGGCGCACCCGCCGAGTCGAAAAGCTCTTCAGGGCGGTAGCTGCGCATCCACTCCTCGAGAATCCGCGTGTGCGCCTCTGTGTCTCTCGCGTTCGGGAGCGGAACCTGGTGGGCGCGCCACGTGTCCTCCACGGGTAGTCCATCGATCTCCGTAGGGCAGGTCCACCCCTTCGGCGTGCGCAGGATGATCATGGGCCACTGCGGCGTGCCTTCGAGAGTGCCATCCGCGGCCGCCTGCTTGATGGCGGCGATCTCGTTGAGCACCGTGTCGAGCGTCTTGGCCATGCGCGCGTGAACGAGCAGCGGGTCTTCGCCGTGAAAACCGCCCGAGACGAGGTGCGGGGTGTGCCCGTAGCCGCGCATGAGATCGAGCAATTGCTCCTCGGGGATGCGCGCGAGCACCGTCGGGTTGGCGATCTTATATCCGTTGAGGTGAAGGATGGGCAGAACGACTCCGTCGTGCACCGGATCGATGAACTTGTTCGAGTGCCACGCGGTTGCGAGCGGTCCCGTCTCGGCCTCACCGTCGCCCACGACGGCAGCAACCAGAAGGTCCGGGTTGTCAAACGCAGCGCCGTATGCGTGTGACAAGGAGTACCCGAGCTCGCCACCCTCGTGAATCGAGCCGGGAGTCTCCGGGGCCACGTGGCTAGGAATACCACCGGGAAACGAAAACTGGCGAAACAACTTGCGCACGCCGGCTTCGCTCTGCTCGATGTCGGGATACACCTCGGAATACGTGCCGTCGAGCCACGCGTTCGCGACCATCCCTGGCCCACCGTGCCCGGGCCCCGCGATGTAGAGCGTCGCGATCTTGCGCTCGCGGATGATTCGGTTGAGGTGGGCGTAGATGAAGTTGAGGCCCGGCGTCGTTCCCCAGTGGCCGAGCAGTCGCGGTTTGACGTGCTCTCTCGAAAGCGGTTCGCGGAGCAGCGGGTTGTCAATCAGATAGATCTGGCCGATCGACAAGTAGTTGGCGGCCCGCCACCACGCGTCGAGGTTCGCTAGATCTTCGCCTTCGAGCGGTTCGGCGTGACGGAGGTCCCACGCATGCACAGTGTCCATTGGGCGATTCTCGCGGCTCGCGCACGATCGCGTTAGTGCTATTGGTCCCGTCGGGGCGACCGTGTTCGACCTGCAACACTGAGTGGCATGACCCGTCGCGTGATTGTGTTCGTGCTGCTATTGGCGATCGCCGCGATCGTGGTGTGGTACTTCTACTCGACACAACAAGCGGGCTCGACTGCGACGGTCGTAGGCGACGGCTCGGGCATCCCGAGCGAATCCTCTGCACCGCCCGTTGACGACGGCACGGTTATTCCGAGTGAAGCAACCCAAGCAACGATCGAGTATGTACACGACGGCGACACGGTTTTTCTCACCGACGGTCGCAAAGTGCGTTTGCTCGGCATCAACACTCCTGAGATCGGTGACAATCGCGAGTGCTACGGAGACGAGGCGACAGCCGACCTTCGACGCATGCTGCCCGAGGGTTCGCCCGTGTGGGTACTGCGCGACATCGAGGAACTCGACCAATACGGTCGCTCACTGCTCTTTATCTACACGGATGCCGGCACGAACGTAAATCTCGAGCTGCTCGAATTGGGCGCGGCCGAGGTCGAAATGTACGACCCGAATTGGCTCTACGAGAGCGAGCTCGAGCAAGCCGAAGCGGATGCTCGCGCGGCCAACCTCGGGCTGTGGGGCGCGTGCCGCTAGCGCGGCCGTGCGACGATTACCCATGCTCAACCCGGACTGGCCGTTCACGCCGCTCGTGCTGTGGGTCGCCCTCGCGGGTGTGCTCGCGCTGCTCATCGCGCGCACCGCGCTCAAGGACCGCCGACAGTATGCGCGGTTCAAGCTCTACCGCACGACAGCCAAACGGCAAGCGACCTACCGCATGTGGCTACGCGACTCCTTCGTGTCGATCGGCGGCACGGCCATCGCGATACTGCTTCTCGCCGGCGCGTACATTGCCCCGTTGGTGCAGGAGTTGACGACGTGGCCGGTCGTGCGCGACATCCGCGGCGTATTCATTCATGACACCGAGGTTGCCGTGAGTGTGCTTATCGCGGGACTTGTTGCGTTTGGGATTCTCACCCTCGTGGGCATCCTCTCGGCGCGCAAAGACAAAGAGGTGCCGACGATCGGCGACATCGCCGCGATGCTTCCGCGTAATCGACAGGAGCTGCGGCTTGGCGCGCTGTTGAGCATCAACGCGGGCGTCGTTGAGGAATTGCTGTTTCGGCTGGCACTACCCGCTCTCATTTTCGGCGCGACCGGCAGCGCGATCGCCGCGGTTATCGCGAGCGTGCTGCTATTCGGCGCGATGCACGTGTATCAAGGGGTTGCCGGAGTCATTGGAACGACCATTGGCGGGGCGCTGTTCATGCTGCTCTACGCCGTGTCGGGCACGATCGTGCTGCCAATCCTTGCGCACGCGCTCTTCGACTTGCGCTCTCTCGTACTCATTCCCGTCGCGATATACGGCGTACACAAGATCGACGGAACGGTTGTTCGCGTTAGCGGATGACCGGCGGGTTTCGATACGCCGCTTCGCGGCTACTCAACCGGCCTGAGCAGCTGGTCCAGCACCGAAGATCGTCACGAGGAGGGTGTTCGCCCATGCGATGAGCTGGGCATCCGCTAGATCGGACGGCATAGGCACGATGACGGCCGCACCCTGCGCGAGATAGCGCGAACCCGGGTGCATGCGCTGCAAGCGCACTTGAATCGAGTCGGCGAGTTCGGCGGGCGCAACGCGCAGCTTGTCGCCCATGACGACGACTTCGCTCAGTGACGCTTGCTGAGCCATCCGCCTCAATCGAGAGACCGCGATCAGGTTTTGCACTTGCTCGGGTGGCTCCCCGTAGCGGTCAGTGAGTTCTTCGAGCACTCGGTCGATCGCGTCATCCGTGGCCATGGGAGCCGACGCGGTCGAGAGCTTCTGGTAAGCCTCGAGGCGCAGCCGCTCGCTCTCGATGTACTCCTCGGGCACGTGCGCATCGACGGGCAACTCAAGTCGGAGTTCCGTCTGACCCTCGGCGACATCGCCACGGAAGGTCGAGACGGCTTCGCCAATCATGCGCAAGTAGAGGTCGAACCCGACGCCCGCGATGTGGCCCGATTGTTCGCCGCCCAAGAGGTTTCCCGCCCCCCGAATCTCGAGGTCCTTGAGTGCAATCTGCATTCCCGCTCCGAGCTCGTTGTTGGCCGCGATCGTGTCGAGACGGTCGTGCGCGAGCTCGGTCAGTGGCGCGAGTTCGTCATAGAGAAAGTACGCATACGCGCGCTCACGGCCTCGACCCACTCGACCTCGCAGCTGGTGCAATTGCGAGAGACCAAACTTGTCGGCCCTGTCGATGATGAGAGTGTTCGCGTTCGCGATGTCGAGACCGGTCTCGATGATTGTGGTGCTCACGAGCACGTCGAACTTGCGCTCCCAAAAGTCGACCATGACTTGCTCGAGAACCGACTCCGGCAGTTGGCCGTGAGCGATCGCGATTCTCGCTTCGGGCACGAGTTCGGCAAGTTGGGCGGCGACGCGATTGATGCTCGAGACGCGATTGTGTACGTAGAAGATCTGACCCTCACGCAGCAGTTCGCGCCGGATCGCTGCACCCACCTGACGCTCGGAATACGGTCCGACGAACGACAGAATCGGGTGACGGTCTTCGGGCGGAGTCGCGAGCGTCGACATTTCGCGGATGCCCGTGACCGCCATCTCGAGCGTGCGCGGAATCGGGGTTGCCGTCATCGCGAGAATGTCCACGTTGGTCTTGAGCTTCTTGAGCGCGTCTTTGTGCTCAACTCCGAATCGCTGCTCTTCGTCGATCACGACGAGACCGAGGTCTTTGAAAGCGATGCCTTGGCTGAGCAAACGGTGTGTTCCGATGACGACATCGACCGTGCCATCCGCCATCCCGGCGATCGTCTCTTTCGATTCCTTGTCGCTCTGAAAGCGACTGAGCGCGCGCAAGTGCACGGGGAAGCCCGCGAAACGTTCCGCGAACGTCTCCATGTGCTGGCGCACGAGCAGAGTCGTCGGCACGATCATTGCGACTTGCTTGCCGTCTTGCACTGCCTTGAATGCCGCGCGCACGGCGACCTCGGTTTTGCCATAGCCGACGTCGCCACTCAGGAGCCGATCCATAGGGATGGGCCGCTCCATGTCGGCCTTCACTTCGTCGATCGTCGTGAGCTGATCGGGGGTCTCCGCGAACGCGAACGCGTCTTCGAGCTCGCGTTGCCATGGGGTGTCAGGGCCGAACGCGTGCCCCTTCGACGCCATGCGCGCGCTGTAGAGCTTGACGAGTTCGACGGCGATGTCGCGAACGGCCTTGCGCGCTTTGCCCTTCGCTGCCGCCCAATCGCTGCCGCCCATTTTGCTCAGCGCTGGCGCCTCGCCACCGACGTAGCGCGTCAGCAAGTCGAGCTGATCGGTGGGCACGAAGAGTTTGTCGGCGGGGTATCCGCGCTTGTTCGGCGCGTACTCGATCACGAGAAACTCCCGCTGCGTCTTGATCGCGTTGCGACCGCCCGTGCTCACTTCGCGTTGAACGAGTTCGACGAATCTGCCGATTCCATGGGTTTGGTGTACCACGAAATCGCCCGTCTTGAGTTGCAGCGGATCGACGACATTGCGACGCCTGCTCGCAAGTCGCTTCACTTGCCGCGAGTCGTATCCCGCGGTTCGTCCAAAGAATTCCGCTTCGCTCAAGAGGGCAAGTTTGACGTCGGGCAACTCGAAACCGATGTCGACGGATGCTTGCAGCACGTAGGCCACGCCAGGTTCCGTTTCGGCGGGCAGGGCATCCACTACGCGGCCGGACAACTCGTGCTCGGCCAACACGTCGGCCGCTCGCTCCGCGAGCCCCGGTCCGTGCGCTGCCACTGCGACCGTCCAGCCGTTTTTCAACAGTTCGCTTACGTGAGCGAGCGCGCCATCGGGTTGGCCCGCGAAACTCGGGACTGCGCGCGCGTCGATGCGCACGTATTCGTCTTCCTCTTCCTCACAGGCCGGTTGAGTAGCCGAAGGCGTATCGAAACCCTTCGCGCCATGGTTTCGATACGCAACTGCGTCGCTACTCAACCCGCCTGCACTCGCGCCACTATCGAATCCGCTCAGCGTCCACCACGGCTTCGCCCCCGCGGCATCCCGCAGAGTGCGCAGCGTCACGAACTCGCCGGCTTCGAGGTCGATAGGCGCCTCGGCGCCCGCCGTTGCGGCGTTCCACGCGGCACCGAGAAATTCGCGGTTGGTCTCGGCGAGGCTCGAGGCTCGCGCCGAAACGCGTTCGGGCGAGAGCACGGCGATCACTGCATCCGCTGGCAAATAGTGCGTGAGAGGCACCAGTCGGTCGAGAAGTGCGGGCGCTAGTGACTCCATGCCGTCGACCGGAATACCCTCGCCGATCTTGGCGAGCATCGTCGACAGGCTCGGAAACTCGTGCTGCATCTCCCGTGCTCGCTGACGCACGGCGGGCGAGAGCAGCAGCTCACGGCTCGGAGCGAGCGACGCCGTCGCGATCTCGGTGGGCAGCGATCGCTGATCGGCGACCGAGAACTCGCGCAATTGCTCGAGTTCGTCCCCAAAGAATTCGAGGCGAAGTGGATGCTCGTCGGTGGGCGCAAACACATCCAGAATGCCGCCGCGCACCGCGAACTCGCCACGCCGCGTGACCATGTCGACGCGTGCGTATGCCAGGTCTACGAGCTGGCGCGTGAGGTCGGCGAGGTCGTATCCGCGCCCGCCTTGCGTGAGGGAAATCGGCTCGATGCTCGTCAGGTTGTCGGCGAGGGGCTGGAGGGCAGCGCGCACACTCGCGATGAGCACGAATTGCCCGACAGGGTTTTCGCTCCAGTTGCGGATGCTCCGCAGAGCCGCAATGCGCTTGCCCACCGTCTCGGCGCTCGGGCTCAGCCGCTCGTGCGGAAGCGTCTCCCAAGCAGGAAACTCGATGATCGTAGCGTTGGGTAAGAAACACTCGAGCGATCGGCGGAGAGTCTCAGCCTCGCGGCTCGTCGCAGTGATCGCGAGGAGCGACCGTGGCGCATCATCGCGCGTGAGAAGCGCGGCAAGTAGCGGGGCTCGCAGTCCCTCGACGAGCGAGAAGTCGGCGCTCGAGCGCGACAGCGCGAGGGCGCTCTCGAACGTGCGGGCGCGCGAAAGCCCCGGGATTAATCCGTTGAGAGTCACTGAGTGAGACTACCGCGGCGAGTGAAACTTCAGCTGCGCCGCCGTCAGCCCGTCCGTCGCGATCGCCTCTACCGCGTCGGCAGCATCCGCCAACACACTGGGCAAAAGTTCGCGCTCTGTACTCGCGAAGTCCTTGAGAACGTAGTCGGCTGCGGGCTGCCGACCGGGCGGCCGACCAATTCCGATGCGCACGCGCGTGAAGTCCCCCGTGCCGATGCTCGAGATGATGTCACGGATTCCGTTGTGACCGCCGTGGCCGCCGCCGTGCTTGATGC
>JANOOQ010000169.1:0-1954 GCA_031421515.1 Leifsonia sp. | reverse complement strand
TCGCGCGCACTGCAAGATCGCCTTGTGTGATCCCGCTCGTGAGGCGGGATGAACGTAGCAATGTCGATGCGGCCATTGAGTTCCTCCGAGGAGAGTATATCTAAATAGATATACTCGTGTTTGGCTGCGAAAACGACAAAGGCCATGCCAAACCCCGGGCAGAGCAAGCTCGAGGTCTCGATACGCGCCGCCAGGCGCTACTCGACCAGCCAATGCAACTTCTAGGGCCCCCTATCGGATTCGAACCGATGACCCCCGCTTTACAAGAGCGGTGCTCTGGCCAACTGAGCTAAGGAGGCGTGGACCGAAGTACATTTTAGCCATGACCACACCGCCGCGGTTTCCACGCACGTATTCACGCACGACGATGGCTTTCGCGGTCGGCGGCACGCTCGTGTGTGGCGCGGGCGTTGCGACTCAGACACGTATCAACGGCGCGCTCTCGCTCGAGCTCGGCGACGGCGTGCTTGCAGCCTTCATCTCCTTCTCGATCGGGTTCGCGATCGTGATCGCGGCTCTGGTGTTTTTGCCGCGGGGCAGGCGCGGCATTGGGGTGGTCGTGCGTGGGCTCAGGGACCGCAGCATCCCGTGGCCATACGTCTGGGGCGGCGCGTGCGGTGCCTACCTCGTGTTCACGCAAGGCATGGTTGCGGCCGTGCTCGGCGTGGCGCTGTTCTCGATCGCGGTCGTCGCCGGCCAGACGCTCAGCGGCATGCTCATCGATCGCCGCGGTCTCGGCACGATGGCGCCCAAACCCGTGACGGCCTTGCGCGTTGTCGGCGCGTTGCTCGCGCTCGCGGCCGTGATCTTCGCCGGATCGAGCCAACTCGGTGGCCACTTTGCGGTCTGGATGCTCGCCCTCCCCTTTCTCGCCGGAATCGGCATCGCGTGGCAGCAAGCGGTCAACGGGCAGATTCGCGAAGCGAGTGGATCAGCGGCAACCGCGACGTTCGTCAACTTTCTCGTCGGCACGACCGTGCTACTCATCGCGACGCTCGTACACAGCATCTGGGCGGGGTGGCCAGCCGCGCTACCGACGAACCCCGTGCTCTACCTGGGTGGGTTCATCGGCGCGATGTTCATTGCTCTCGCCGTGCTCGTGGTTCCCGTCACGGGAGTGCTGCTGCTCGCGCTCGGCACGATCGCGGGGCAACTGCTCACGTCGGTCGTGCTCGACCTCGTGGTGCCGGCGGCGGGGCATCCACTCACGGTTCAGACTGTCGTGGGCGCTGTGCTCACGCTCGTCGCCGTAGCTCTCGTCGCGATCTCGACGCGCGCGCCTCAGAGCACCGAGAGGTAGGCCTCGGGGTCAAATACCGCTTTGCCTTCGGGCTTGGTCTTGTCGGCAATCCCGCCGACGTAGAGCCAGCCGAGCAGCTTTTCATTGTCGGCGAGGTGGTGCACGAGTCGTACGGGATCCGTGCGCGTGAGGGGTCCCGTGCGCCAGAAGACACCCCAGTCGGCATCGCCCAGCAGCAGGCTCAGCATGTGTGCGATGCCGGATGCCGCGGCATCCTGTTCCCACTCGGGCACTTTGAAGCTCGGCTCGTGTCGCGCGACGATCGCAATGAGCAGGCTCGCGCGCAGCGGCTTCGCACGCAAGGTGTCGGCATCGGAATCGACGAGTGCGCTCGCGGCGACGAACGCGTCACCAAGGCGCTCGCGAGCCGCGCCGCGCAACTCGATGAGCCGCCAGGGGCGAAGCGCTCCGTGATCGGCCGTCGAGGCCGCCGCTTCGACGAGCGGCAGGAGCGCGGCGTGATCGGGGGCGTCGGCCGTCACGCGAGGGTGCGAACGCCGACGCCGAACCGAGTCGAGTAGCGTCACTCGGCTGCTTCGAATGAGAGCGATACCGAGTTCATGCAGAACCGATCGCCCGTGGGTGTCTGGGGCGCATCGTCGAAGACGTGACCCAAGTGAGAGCCGCAATTGGCGCAGCGCACTTCGATGCGCG
>JANOOQ010000168.1:0-3626 GCA_031421515.1 Leifsonia sp. | reverse complement strand
CTCCACACCAGTCCGTAGTAGATCATTGGTGTGGTGAGGTTCAATTAAGTTCAATCAAGATTGCATCACTACACTAGCGACGGGGGCAGAATCAGTGCCTCGCCCTATGAACGCCCCCGACCTTGCCGACCTCGAACGCGTTCCGCTGCTCGCGGCGCTGACGCGTGCCGAGTTGCGGGCGGCCGTGTCGCTGTTCGTCGTGCGCGCCTATCCGAAGGGCGCGATCCTTGTCAGCGAGGGCGATCGCGTCGTGATGTTCAACTTCATGCTGGCGGGCACCGCGCGCTTCTTCTGGCGCGATGCGGACGGCCGTCAACTCGACATCGCCGACGTCGGCCCTGGCGAGCATTTCGTCGATGCGACCTTCGGCGGCGAGCCAGCACTCGCGTCGCTGATCGCGCTCAAGGACCTGCGCGTCGCGGCGCTGCCAATGGCGGAATTCGAGGCCTTGCTGCTGCAGCACCCGAAGCTGGCGGTGGCCTTCGTCAAACGCGTCATACAGCGCTTCCGGCGTCGCCTCGAGGCGACGCGGCAGTTCGCGCTGGAAGACGTATACGGCCGCGTAACGCACCTCCTGATCGCCCAGGCGGCGGAGGTCGACGGCCGCCGCCAGACCGGGCGGCTGACACACAGCGAGATTGGCCGGCGCGTGGGCGCGACGCGCGAGATGGTCGGCCGCGTGCTGCGCGAGCTGGCACGCGGCGGCTACATCCTTGTGGAGCGGGGGCGTATCACGCTGCTTCGAGAGCTGCCGCGGCGCTGGTGAACGGGCACGCGACCGCTGTCCGCAAAGCGCCTGGTGAACAAGTTCTCACCGGTTCCCTGCATGCGTTCTCTTTACGCCGGGGCGGCGCGGGGCTACCGTCGTGACCCTGTCGACACTTCACGGGAGAGCATCATGACTTGCTGGCTTCGCGCAATGGGAATCGTCGGTGCGGCGATTGTGGCGTCGTGGATGCTGGCCGCACGGGCACAGACCGCCGACGCTGCGACATCGTATCCGGACCGGCCGGTCCGCATCGTCGTCGGCCTCGGCCCGGGAACGCCGCCCGACGTGCGCGCGCGGCAGATCGCGCAGAAGCTTTCCGCGGAGTGGCGGCAGCCGGTCATCGTCGAGAACCGCCCCGGCGCCGGCGGACAGGTAGCGATGGAGGTCGTTGCACGGGCCGCTCCCGACGGCTACACCCTCGCGATGGCCAGCCAGTCGACATTGACGATCATGCCGCACCTGCGCAGGCTGCCCTTCGATCCGTTCAAGGATTTCGTCCCGGTGACCGGGATCGGCTTTGCGCCGATTCTGCTGGTGACCAGTGGCAAGCTTCCGGTCGCCAGTGCTCATCAGTTGATCGAGCATGCCAAGCGCAACCCTGGCGCGCTTAACGCGGCCTCGTATGGTGAGGCAACCATCAACCATCTGGCGCTGGAGCAGTTCAATCGCTCGAACGGCGTCAGGATCACGCACGTGCCTTACGGCGACGGCGCGCGCGCGGTCACCGACTTGCTCAACGGTCAGGTGCAACTCTCCTTTGACTTCCTGCACCTGACCCGGGCGCACGTGCGGTCCGGTAGCCTCAAGGCGCTTGCGGTGTCCGGCAGCAAGCGCCTGTCCGCCTACCCGGATATCCCGACCTTCGCAGAGGCGGGTGTCTCCGGCATGGACACGGTCGGCGGTTGGCTCGGCCTCGTTGCGCCGGCGAACACGCCGCTGGCGATCGTTCGCAAGTTCCAGGCCGCGGTGGCCCGCGCGTTCGAGGACCCCGAGCTCGTCGCCCAGATCACCGAGCTGGGCGCGTACTCCGGCGCGAGTTCGCCGGACGAGTTCGCGGCCTTCATCCGATCCGAGCATGCGCGCTGGGGACGGCTCATCGCCGAAGCGGGAATCCGGCTCGAGTAGCGCAACGGCATGGACACTGACCTCGCACTCGATCCGGCTTTGGCGGATGGTTTCCCGGGCTTCGGGCGACGCTATATGGCGAGCTTTCCCGACTTCCGATTCGAGCTGCATTTCGAGTCGCCATCGTCGCTGACCTGGGCGCAGATCGGGCCAGAGGGCAACCGTGGCCGCTGCGCGACGGTGGCGATCCAGACCGAAGCGGTCACCGGCTCGATTCACGTCGTCACGTGGCAGGAGCACAACGGCACGACAGTCGTGCAGGTGGAGGACTTCGCGCGCCGCGTCGTCCTCACCCACGTCTCGCGGCCCGACGGCACGTTTATCCGGGCGCGCGGCACCTTCGACGAACTGCCGCCACCAGCCTGAAGCACCTCAATACGAGCGCGTCGAGCGACGCGCTGCCTTGCATCGCTTTCGTCAGGACCGTTCAAAAGGAGCGTCCGCAAATGGTGCCGCCGGGCGATCCCTTATGGCCGGGACCAGGTCTACCCGGATGGCCGCTATCTGGCAGGCCAACTTCGAACGGCAGGTCTGCGGCAGCGAGACCGGGTTCACGTAGACCCGCCCTCGACCCTAAGCGGTCAACCGAAGCCAAGCTTGGAACCCTGCATGCAGACGCTCAACGTTCGGCGCGAGCGGCAACTGGAGGCAAAAGGGGGCGCGCCGCAAGTTGTTGGATCAATCGGGGGTCTAGACTGCATTCGCGGCGTTTCCGACTGCCCGCACTGGATGGATTGCGTTGCGGGGGGGCATGCGCTACTGGCGCAAGGCAACAACTCGGCCCCGGACATGCGCGGCCAGCTGGTCGGCTTCCGCTTCACTCCATCCTTCGGTTGACACGGGTTCTCCATAGCTAACCCGAAGTTTCCCTGGCTTCAGTCGAAGGGAGCCCACTGGCATCATCGATGGGCTGCCAGCCAAGGCGACTGGAACGACGGGCACGCCAGCGCGGATTGCAACCAGGCATCCACCCCGCTTGAAGTGGCCAACATTGCCGTCTCGGCTTAGGCGACCTTCGCCGCCCATCGCCAACTTGGCGCCCTGCGCCACGCGCTGTGTTACGGCGTTGAGCATGCGCTCGGCTGCGGAACGATCTCCCCGTTGGAAAATCACGATGCCCGCCTTGCTGAAGGCTTCTCGCGACCACGGGAACTTTGCAAACACCTCGGCGCCCACTCCGACATCGGCGTGTTCATAGACGTAGCGATTCAGCAGCACGAGGTCGAGCAGCGACGACTCGTTGTAGACAAGGACACATCCTCCCACAGGAACGTGATGCTCGCCCTCAATGAGAACGTCCGCGCCAGCAATTGCCAGTGCCCGATCGCCGTGCAATCGATGGACGCCCCGTGCGGCGTCTGGGCCGTCCTTCGTCCAAACTCGAAGGTAACGGCGATTCACAAGGGGCAACAGCGCGAAGTAGCTAAATAGGAAGTGAGCGCCGCGCGCCGCTTCGGACAGAACCTGGATCGTCATGGTGGAACGCCTAAGACTCACTCGGATTTGGGAATGTCTGTGACCATTGTCCGAGTCGACATCGATTTCGCCAAGAACGTCGTCGGATCACGGTCTGTACGGACCGCGGCTCTTTGGTATGAACCACAGGTCGCCGTTGGAGCGTCTGCTACTGGCCGGGACCAGGTCTACCCGGATGGCCGCTATCTGGCAGGCCAACTTCGAACGGCAGGTCTGCGGCACCGAGACCGGGTTCACGTAGATCCGCCCTCGACCC
>JANOOQ010000167.1:0-2415 GCA_031421515.1 Leifsonia sp. | reverse complement strand
TGTCGAACTCCTTGACCTTTTCCTCAGCGAACTGAGCGAGGTACCCGAGTTGGAGCGCGCCGAGCTTGGAGAAGGGCGCTTGGTTAGCGCGATCGAGCATGAGGTTTTCTGCGATCGTGAACTCGGCAACGAGTCCGTCTTCCGTGCGGTCCTCGGGAACGAATCCGACGCCAGCATCGAGAGTCTTGCGAACCGACAACTCTCGAAGCGACTTGCCGTCGAGCGTGATGGTTCCTGTGGTCTTGGCCTGAAGCCCCATGATGGCTTCCGTGAGTTCGGTTTGGCCGTTGCCTTGAACTCCCGCGATTGCGAGAACTTCACCGGCGCGAACTTCGAAACTCACGTTGTTCACGACGAGCTGATCGCGATGGTCGATGACAGAGAGGTTTTCGACGATGAGGGCGGGTTCGCCGACTTTCGAAACACCCTTGTCGATCATCAGATCGACGGCGCGACCAACCATGAGCGACGCGAGCTCTTCGTTAGTCGCGGTAGGCGATGCCTCCCCGACGACTTTGCCGAGCCGCACGACCGTGATTCGGTCGGCGACTTCGCGCACTTCGCGCAACTTGTGGGTGATAAATACAATGGATGTCCCTGCGGCCTTGAGGCCTCGCATGATGACCATCAACTCGTCGGTCTCTTGCGGAGTCAGCACGGCGGTCGGTTCGTCAAAGACCAAGACACGGGCATCCCGCGACAAAGCCTTGATGATTTCTACGCGCTGCTGAACTCCGACGGGGAGGTCGTCAATAAGCGCGTCTGGGTCGACGTGGAATCCGAATCGGGCCGAAATCTCGCGCACCTTTTCGCGCGCGCTCTCGAGGTCGAGCACGCCGCCGAACGTGGTGTCTTCGTGCCCGAGCATGACATTCTCTGCGACCGTGAAGACCGGGATCAACATGAAGTGTTGGTGGACCATGCCGATGCCCGCGTTCATCGCGTCGCCGGGCCCCGCGAAGTGCTGCACTTCGTCGTCGAGAAGGATTTGCCCCTCGTCGGCTTGATAGAGGCCGTAGAGCACGTTCATGAGCGTCGACTTGCCCGCGCCGTTCTCGCCGAGAAGTGCATGAATCTCACCCGCCTCAACCGTGAGATCGATGTGATCGTTAGCAATCAACGAGCCAAATTTCTTCGTGATCCCGCGAAGTTCGAGCTTCATGTTCACCAATCTAGCGCTCGGCCGCCATTGGCCGAGAGGCGAGTTAAGAAGGTCGGGGAGACCAGATTTACTGGCCTCCCCGACCGGGCCTGCCGTGAGACAGGTTTGTTGCTAGGTGTTAGCCGAGGTACGAAGCGACAGGGATGCTGCCGTCGATGATTCCGGCTTTGATCGCGTCGAGCTCACCCTGTAGGTCAGCCGAAACGAGGTCAGCGAAGTTGTGGAACGGCGCGTAACCGACTCCGTCGTTCTCAAGCGTGCCAACGTAGGCCTCGTTCGAGAATGTACCTTCAGCGGCAGCAGTTACAACCGCGAAGGTTGCCGACTTGATGCCCTTGAGGATCGAGGTCAGGATGATGTCCTGAGTCGACGGGTCAGTCTCGAACAGGTCGGCGTCAACACCGAGAAGGGCGATGTCCTTGCCCGAGTCGGTGATTGCGGCAACAGCGCTCTGGTAGATGGGTCCACCGACGGGGAGCAGAACATCTGCACCCTGATCGATGAAGTTCTGAGCGGTGCTCTTTGCGACGTCGTTAGCCTCGAAGCCACCCGTGAAGGTTGCCGTCGCGGCGTCGCCGGCGTAGCCGAGAACCGTGACTGCGGTACCCTTGGCCAAGTTGTAGCCCTGCACACCCTGGTAGAAGCCGTCCATGAAGATCGCAACGGTCGGGAAGTTCATTCCACCCCACGTTGCGACGATTCCGGACTTCGAGTAGCTCGCAGCTGCGTAGCCGACGAGGAACGCGGCCTGAGCTGTGTTGAAGACGATCGGCTTCGTGTTGGGGAAGTCAACCGTTCCGTCGAAGTTGCCGTCTGCGGCGTCATCGATCAGTGCAAAGTTGATGTCGGGGTTAGCTTCGGCCGCTGCGAGAGTCGCAGCAGAGAGCGCGAATCCGACGGTCACGATGAGGTCGCAGCCCTGAGCAACGAGGCTGTCGATGTTCGGTGCGTAGTCGGTCTCTGACGCTGACTCGACGGTGATCGCCTCGACGCCTAGTTCGGTCGATGCCTCTGTGATGCCCTCGAAACCGAGCTGGTTGAACGACTTGTCGTCGAATCCACCGGCGTCGGAAACCATGCAGGGGAGGTAGTCAAGGGCGACTGGGTCTCCGCCATTGTCTTCGGGTGCTGCCGCACAACCGGCAAGCACGAGTGCGCTCGTTCCGATGAGTGCGATGCCGCTAATGACGCGGCCGCGATAAGTGATGCTCAAGGTGTCCTCCAAGATGGTGCCCAACGGGATGTGTTGGGGC
>JANOOQ010000166.1:0-1628 GCA_031421515.1 Leifsonia sp. | reverse complement strand
CGGCTCGATTGCCAACCTGATCGGCTTGGGTGCGGCCCGCCAATTCGCCTTCGAGCAGATTGGAGTAGACCCCGCGCGCGCGGGAGTCAGTTCGGGTGAAACGTGGCGCATCTATGCGAGCGACCAGGTGCACCATGTCGTTGTGCGTGCCGCTGCCGTGCTTGGCCTGGGTCGAGACTCGGTGGCGAGCATCCCGGTAGATAGCCAGTATCGCCTCGACATGAAGGCGTTGCAGACGGTGCTCAAAGCGGATGCGCGACAGGGCATTCGGCCGTTGGCATTCGTCGCCACGGCCGGAACCGTGAACACGGGAGCCATCGACCCCATCTCGGCAATGGCCGATATGGCCGACGAGCACAACGCGTGGTTGCACGTCGACGGCGCCTATGGCGGGTTCGGCTTGCTCGACGAGAGAACCGCCCCGCTCTACGAAGGGCTAACGCGCGCGCGCTCGTTCGCTGTTGATCCTCACAAGTGGCTGGCCGCGCCGCTCGGAATCGGGGCGACCTTCGTGCGCGACGCGAGCCTGATGGGGCGCGCGTTTACTCTCGAGCCGGCCGAATACTTGGAAGGGTCGGCATCCGAGGGTGAAGTGCATTCGACCTTCGACAATTTCGGGGAGATGTTCCACGATTTCAACTTGGAGCAATCCGCGCCTTCGCGAGGCGTGCAAGTGTGGGCAATCCTGAAAGAAATTGGTGTCGAGGGCATGCGCGACCGCGTTGTGCGCCACAATGACTTCGCCCGCCGGGTTGAACGCCTAGCTACTGAAGACGATCACCTTGAGGTGGTCTCCACGGCGACTCTCTCGATTTGCTGTTTTCGCTACGTGGGCAAAAGTATCGAGGAGGCCAAGCTCAACGAGCTGAACGCCAGCATCGCTCAGCAATTGCGCAGTGAAGGCAAGCTTGTGCCATCCACCACCGTTCTCGACGGAAAATTCACCATTCGGCCGTGCTACATCAACCCCAGAACCACGGAGGCTGACGTCGACGACCTAGTGCGCAGAGTCCGCGAGATCGGCGACGAAATCGTAGGGCGCTAAGCCAGTTCGCTGGATGCTGCGTTCAAGCCACTGGCCCCGGCGTGTACCTCGACCCGGAGGCGGCGGCTGCGGCTGCCGTGGCGGCGCAGGGAAACAAGCGCTAGGGGCGGAGGCTCAATGAGCCTTCGCGCGCTTGCTGTCGCGTGCTTTGGGTCCCAATTGTCGCGGCGCCGAGGGCGGGGCATCGTGTAGTCCTCGTACCAAATGAAGGAACAGACATCCGTTTGGTCCGCGAGGCGAAGTAATCGTGTGACTCGACGCCCTCGCATCCTTCATTTGGTACGGCGAGCGGATGCTTGAGCCCGGGCCAGGTCGATTGCGAGCGGGATTACGGCCGAGCTAGCATCCGCTCCACGGCCGCCGCGAGTGTCGGCACGTCGGTTTGGGCAGTTGCGCGCACGATCGAATGCGCAGTGTCGAAATAGCGGTGCGTGAGATGACCCCGCATTCGCGAAATTTCGAGCCACCGTAGCTCCGGTTCGGTATCGCGTAGTTCGAGCCCGAGGTCCTTAACGGCTTCGACGATTTCAATCAAACGGATGCGTATGGCATCGAAGCGCAGGCCATAGCGATGTCGTCGAGT
>JANOOQ010000165.1:0-1799 GCA_031421515.1 Leifsonia sp. | reverse complement strand
ACGATTCGGGAGTCTCGGCGGCAGCATCAAGTACGACGTTGATTTGAGTGATCTCGCCGTTCGTCTCGCCAAGAGTCGCTGAGTCGACGCCGTCGACAGACTCGGCCGCGGCCGCGACATCCACTGCTAAGTCTGAGGTGGAGATGACAACTACGGGAGATCCGCTGCCGGCAGAGAACGCATCGGCGATGATTTGCTGTCCCACGACCGCTTCGGGAACACTTGTGAATCGCTCGGTCTGAGCGAGACCGATCTTGATTTGCGGCACCGCGAGAGCGAGCCCCCCGAGAATGAGCACCCCGACGATTGCGACCGCTACGGGTCGGCGTGCGAACTTGAGACCCAAGCTGTGCCACACCCCGCGCTCCATGCTGCCCTCTGTGCCGAAGCGCGGGATGTAGGGCCAGAACAACCCGCGACCGAACAGCAAGAGCGCCGCGGGGAGTACGAACAACGCGAAGAGCATTGCGACAACGACTCCAGTCGCACACGCGATGCCCAGGGCTCGGTTGCCCTCGAGTTGCGCGAACGCGAGAGTGAGCAAACTCAAGACGACCGTGGACCCGCTCGCGATTATCGCTGGCCCCGCGCCGCGGAGTGCGCGAGCAATCGCTTCACGACGGTCCTCAACGAGACGCAACTCGTCGCGATAACGGGCGATGAGCAAGAGGGCGTAGTTGGTCCCGGCTCCAAATACGAGCACCGACAGGATGCCCGTGACCGAAGCATCGAGCGTGATTCCCGCGAGCGCCGCAACGCGCGCAGCTGCGATACCCGCAAGGCCGTCAGCCAGACCGACGACGACGAGCGGAACGAGCCAAAGCCACGGGCTGCGATAGGTGACGAGCAAGGGAATCGCGACAACGATGACAGTTGTCAGCAGGAGGGTGAAGTCGGCCCCCTCGAACACCGCGGCGATGTCCACGGCGAATCCTTCCGGACCCGTCAAGAGTGCCGAGAGGCCACTGGGCAAGTCGGCGTTTGCCACAGCGCGAAGCTCGGCAGCACGCTCGCTTTGAGCCGCAACATCCTCAATGATGTCGAGTGGAACGACGACGAGAGCGGCCGTTCCGTCTTCAGAAAAACTGGGCGGCGGCAAGAAGTCGGCGCTCGAGAACTCCCCGAGCTCACTCGCGGTCGCCGTGATTGCTTCGATGTCGTCATCCTTCATCTCGGCGCCATCGCGGCTGAAGACGAGAAGCGCGCTCGTCGAGTCTGCGCTCGGCAGCAGTTCTTGAGCGGCCGCTACTTGCGCGGACTCTGCCGAATCCGGCAGCCCGACTCCCGGCGAAGTATCACTATCGACTCCCGAGCCGAGTGCGAAAAAGGCAACGGTCATGAGCAACGCTGAGACGAGAACGATCCACGAGGTCTTGCGTGCGGTAATGAAGGTGGTGAGGCGGCGCATAGCTCTCTTATATTCGAGGTGTTGATTACTAACTAATCGAATAACTTAGCGCTAAACTGGTTTCATGACAAATGCGCCGCCGGATGCCGCAACCGCGGCACCGGGATCGCGCGTACGTCGGGCCACCGAACTCGTTCGCGAGTTCCTCGACGTGAGCGAGGAGTTTGAGGCCCACGTCGCGCGCCAACTCACGGTCAATGCGACCGATCTGCGCGCGATGCAGCACCTCATCATGAGCGGGCCACTCTCGCCGACCGAGCTTGCACGCAAGCTCGACATCAGTACGGCCGCCGTAACGTCGGGGGGGGGCCCCCGTGATTCGCTGGCCCCCCCGAGCCGCCCCCCAAAAACCACCGCACGACGGGGGATGGGTGTGGTGGCAAACCCCCCC
>JANOOQ010000164.1:0-3370 GCA_031421515.1 Leifsonia sp. | reverse complement strand
TGTAACTCTCATGACGATCACTTCTACTCAGGGATGGAACTACAAGGCTAGAGACGTATCGGGCAAGATCGTCAAGGGTCGCATCGACGCCGCGAGCGAATCGGCAGTCGTCGCGCGAATGCGCACGATGGGACTCTCGCCCGTCTCGATCGACGCTGCGAGCGGCGGTACCGGCCTCAATATGGAGATCTCGCTCGGGGTGTTTGACAAGGGCGTGGGCTTGAAGGATCTCGCAGTAATGAGCCGTCAGCTCGCGACGATGGTCGCGGCCGGCATCCCGCTCATGCGAGCGCTCACGATCCTGTCTGAACAGACCGAATCGAAGCCCCTCGCGCGCACTCTCGCAACCGTCCGAAGCCAAGTCGAGTCTGGTTCTTCGCTCTCGGAGGCATTTGCCCGACAGTCCGACGTCTTCCCGCCGCTCATGATTCATCTCGTTCGCGCGGGTGAGACGGGCGGATTCCTCGACGAGTCGCTCGAGTCGATCGCGTCGACGATCGAAGCGGACGTTAAGCTGCGCGCCACGATCAAGTCGGCGATGACGTACCCGGTTGTCGTGCTCGCGATGGCGGTCGTCGCGGTCGTCGGAATGTTGATCTTCATCGTCCCCGTGTTTGAGAAGATGTTTGCGGATCTCGGCGGCGAGCTGCCGCTCCCAACGCAGATTCTCGTGGGGCTGTCACGATCGATGATTTGGCTTGCTCCCGCTCTCATCGTCATCGGCGTTGGCTTCGCGATCTGGTGGCGCAAAAACAAGCACACGCTCAAGGTGCGCAGCACTGTCGACCCCTGGAAGCTCAAGTTGCCTGTTTTCGGCGACTTGTTCCGTAAGGTCGCGATCGCTCGATTCACTCGCAACTTCGCGACGATGACGGCCGCGGGCGTTCCCGTTCTTCAATCGCTCGGCATCGTGGGCGAGACGTCAGGCAACTGGGTGATCGAAGATGCCCTGCACAAAGTGCAGGATTCCGTGCGCGCCGGCCGCTCTATTGCCGATCCGCTCGCGAGCAGTGGAGTCTTCCCGCCCATGGTCACGCAAATGATCGCAGTCGGGGAAGACTCGGGCTCCATGGAACTTATGCTCAACAAGATCGCGGATTTCTACGAAGAAGAAGTGCAAACGACGAACGAGCAACTAACGTCGCTCAACGAGCCGATCATGATCGGAGTAATTGGCGTTGTCATAGGCGGCATGATTGTCGCGCTCTACTTGCCGATCTTCACGATCTTCGACCAGATTAACTGATATATTTTTGCCCCTGTTCTGGGGGCGACGAAAAGCGCGAAACCCCCTGTTCGTGGGATGTACGGGGGCAAGTACCGGGAGAACCATGTAGGTGGGGGTCAGTTCTAACGGGGGGCCTCCTGTCCACTTATTCAAGACGGAACAGGAAAATCACATGATTACTGCAATTCACAAGTCCATGGCCGCCAAGCGCGACCGCCTCACGAGCGACAAGGGCTTCACGCTCATCGAGCTCCTCGTCGTGATCCTTATCATCGGCGTTCTCGCCGCGATCGCGATCCCGGTCTTCCTCGGCCAGCAAGCTCAGGCTCTGGATGCCGCTGCCAAGGCGAACCTCGCCAACGGCAAGATCGCCTACTCGGCCTACCTGGTCAACGTTCCCGGGGGAACGCCCACGGCGGCCCAGCTCGCGAACTTCGGCTTCCCGCAGGACGGCTCGGTCACCATCGCCACCGGCGGAGCGGCATTCTGCCTCCAGACGTCTGCTGCGCCGCTGTGGCGCGTCGGCGCATCGAGCGCTCTAGCGACCGGTGTGTGCCCGTAATCAAACAAGTGCTAGTGGTTAGGGCGTCGCGTATCGCGGCGCCCTAACACCCGCACCACAGCACGACCGGCACGACAGTAAGACCTGCAGTACCGAATCGAGAGGGGGACTCGATCGAATGACTACTTACGAATCCGGGTTCCGCTCGGAAGAAAAGAACGAAGGTTTCGGTCTCGTTGAAATCATCGTCTCGATGTTCATTCTCGCGCTCGTCGCGTTAGCGCTCCTGCCATTGCTGATTCAAGGTGTGCGCCAATCGGCAATCAATACGACGCAAGCCACGGCGACTCAGCTCTTGAGCACACGGATGCAACTGCTGCAATCTAAGGGACCCGTGTGCTCTGACGTAGCGAGTCTCGCGGGCGTGAGCCAATTTACTGACCCGCGGGGCGTGGTGCTCGAAGTCAAAACCACCGTCGCAACGTGCGTGGTCAACGCGAAGACGGTGAATGCGTCCGCGAGCATCATGCGCCTCGACACCTCGACGATCCTTGCGAGCGCAGACACGATTGTGTACGTCGGTGGGTGAGCTCAAGGAGCGCGCCGATTCCGGCTTCACTCTCGTTGAGCTTCTCGTGACTACTCTCCTCGTGGCTCTCGTGCTTACGGTGGTTGGTGGAATCTTCATCTCCGTGACCTCGGTGCAGCGAACCGTCGGATCGCTCACGTCGACGACTACCGCGGCTCAAGCCGCGGCATCCGCTATCGAGCAAGGAGTTCGAAACTCTTCGGAAATCTCGCTTACAACACCGACCGGCACCGATCAGCTTCTGGTTGTGCGCACGGCCAATCAGACAGGCACTCTGACCTGGAATTGCCGGGCGTGGTACTACTCGGCAACAGGCGGCAGCATCCGCAGTACCGTGACGGCAAACGGCACGAAGATCACCGCGCCCAACGCGACCGCGCTTGCATCGTGGTCGCTCCTCGTTTCGGGAGTCACTCCGCAGTCCGGCTCGACAGTTTTCACGAACACCGGCGATGCCGTCACGATCGATTACATCGTGGCAGTGACGACCGGACCGGCAATCAGGATCCAAACGACTGCGCTCAAGCGCACGGGAGTAGTGGGGACAGGAACATGTTTCTAAAAATGAAGCGCGCTTTACGGCGCGACGACGGTGTCGCGCTCGCGGCAGTCGTGGGTCTCATGTTGGTCGGCGTGCTACTTACGGTCGTCATCTTGGCTTCGGTCGTCTCCGCAATCACGTATTCGACCGTGACGCGTGCTGGCGTGCAGTCGCAAGCTGCAGCCGAGGCCGGAATCGCGGCGGCTCGAGCGGGCCTTGCGGCGGGCACCTGTAGCGAGGTATCAGGCGCGCCCGTCTACGTGAGTGCTCCCGGCACAATACCAAGCTACTCAGCAACTATCTGGCGTCCGGCTTCCGGCGGTGGCTGGGAAGCGCGCTGCCCAGTGGGCCTCACGACGACCGCTCGCATCGTCTCGACGGGGTACGCCGTCGCGGATGGCGCCGCGGGCGTGTCGGCCGGGGACGAAACAAGGCTCGAGGCAGTGCTCTCGTCGGGGGTATCGCCGACCGTCATCAACGCATCGGGTCCCGCGATCTTCGCCTATAGCT
>JANOOQ010000163.1:0-2545 GCA_031421515.1 Leifsonia sp. | reverse complement strand
CATTCTTGTCGAGTCGGACGTTCCACGGCAGTTCTAGGCAGCCGCCTCGAGAATGCTCGGGATGCCCTTTGCGCGCGCGACGGTGACGATCGCCCACGCGAGCAACACGAAGTACAGTGCGTTGCGAATCGTCAGCACACTGACCATGACGGGGTTTGCCACTAGTAGCCACGAGTACAAGTACGGATAGACGAATTGCGTGAGCGCGGCGATGACGAGCGCGAGAGTTGCGGGCACCCGGAACGACGGGCCCAAACCCGCAGCGCTCGCGACGACGCCGACGATGATCGGCACAGCGAGCCAGCTCACGAATTGCGGGGAACCGACCTTGTTGAACGCGATGAGCGCTGTCACGAGAGCCAGCGCGAGTGGAGCGAATAGATCGTCAGGTTCTGCGCCACGTCGAGCCGCTCGAATGCCGAGCCAAGCGACGACACCGATCACGATCGCGAGTAGTGGAGTCATGAGCATCGTCGCGACGTCGACCCCGTCGCCGTTCACTTGATACGTCAGAATGTCGCGGTCGTAGTAGATGAAGGTATTGGGCTCCCCGGCGACAATGCGCCACAGCCACAGCGTGCTCACGGGCGCCTCTATTTGAAGGCCCCGACCCGTTTGGTGCGTGATGAAGCTCAAGACGTTGCCGCCGCTGCCGATCAAGAGTGACGCGACAAGGACCACGGCGGACACCCCGAGAACCGCCGCAACAATACGCAGCCGATCCCGAAATGCGATGACAGCGGCCACGACTATCGCGGCGGGCCACACCTTGATCCACGTGGCTACCGCGAGCACGACGCCAGCGGCACCGGGTCGGCGCGCGATCAGGAGGGCACCGACGATCGCGAGCGCGACAGTCACCGAGTCGATTCGAGCGAGCGCGATAGGGCCGAGGAGAATGAGAAACGCGACCCACCACCACGCGACCGCGAGACGGTCTCGCGCTCGGCCCCAGTCCGTCACGAAACCAAGCGCGACGGCATTGAGAATCATGACCATCGAGAGCCACGTGCTTGCGAACTGTTCTGGGCCGAAGATCATCGCCGCGAGCATGGGCAGAAGTGCCAGTACTGGGTACACCCATGCACTATCGATGCCCACCCAGTAGTTTGCGATGAGCGCTTGATCCATCCAGAACTTGTAGACAATCGTCACGTCACCAAGCGGCAAGCCCGGCGCATAGAGGTTGAGTAGCCCGAGCCACAAGTGGGCAAGGACGAAGGCGATCCAGACTGAAATCGGATTCATCACGATTCGAGTCACGGCCACGTTCTCCAGCGTATCGGGCTGGCAAATTTGGAGTTGACGCGAGCGGACGCGCTACTCAACCGATTAGTTCGGTGATCGTCGCAGGAATCGCTTCACACAAATCGAGAACCGTGAGCGGTCCGCCCGCGCTCGCGCGAACCGCGGCTCTCCCGTGGATGAGGCACGCGGTAGCTGCCAGGCGGGCAAGGAGCGCGGGTGCATCCGCTATCGCACCCGAGTGTGTAGCGACGAGAGCGCCGAGGATTCCCGCGAGGGCATCGCCAGCGCCCGCCGTCGCGAGCCACGCGGTAGCCTCCGTGATCGAATAGCTCTCGCCGGCTCCTGCGACCCACGTCGTGTGACCCTTCAAGAGCACGGTTGCTCCGAGCTCGGTCGAAGCTCGCAGAGCCCACGACGACGGATTCGACTGCACTTCGGCGGCGTTGACACCGAGCAAGCGCGCGAGCTCGCGGTAGTGCGGGGTGAGAACAACGGGCCCCTCCGCGCGATGCACGAGGTCGAGCGCGCCACCATCGAGCACAGTCGGAAGCGCACCCGCGAGCGCTTCGTCGAAGCCAGCCTCGTCGCGATTCTCGAAGTCGATTCCCGAGCCGATGAGCCATGCTTGAACGCGGCCAGCGGATGTCACTGCCTCCGGTCGACGCTGCAACACAAGTTGTGCGGCTCGATGTGGCCCGCGAAACCGCACCATCCCGACACCCGTGCGTAGGGCCGCCTCGACGCCGAGCACGGCGGCCCCCGGATACTCGGCGGAACCCGTCATCACGCCGAGGACTCCGCGCGAATACTTGTCATCGACAGCTGTGGGAATCGCAATGTGGCGAGCCGCGTCATCCGCGGTCCACGCGATGAAGTCGCTCATCGCCTACTTGCGCCTTGTAGCGTCTTGCACTTCGCCAACTAGCTCTTCAATGATGTCCTCGAGAAACAGCACGCCCTTCGTCGCGCCGCTCTCATCAAACGTGCGCGCGACGTGCACGCCCGAGCGGCGCATCGTCGCGAGCGCGTCTTCGAGATCGGTTCCACGGAAAATCGAGATGAGCTGGCGAATGCGCTTGGGCGGCACGGGCTCCGTAAATTCATTCTCGTCGTCGAGATCGATGACGTCTTTAAGGTGCAAATATCCCGTGGGCTCGCTCTCTACGTTCACGAGGATGTAGCGGGAGAATCCGTGCTGCGCGACGGCTCGCTCGACGTCGGCGGGCGTCGCGTCTTCCGGGAGCGTGACGAGAGCTGCCATGCCGACGGCGACATCTCGCACCTTCTTGGAGGTGAA
>JANOOQ010000162.1:0-1659 GCA_031421515.1 Leifsonia sp. | reverse complement strand
GCATCCATCATCCCTGCGAGAAGGGCTACCAGGATCACGCCCATCGTTGCCCTCGCGGTCGACTAATTCGTGCTGCCGGGGTGGCCGACTTGGGCCGCCCCGGTGTTACGCTGATTTCGTGTCTCTCGGTCTGCTTCTTCTTAGCCGCCGCGACGAGTCCTAACTTCAGGCCTCACTCGTCGCGGAGTTCGTCGTTGGCTGACCTGCTTACCTAGACGAAAGACCACAGATCATGAAGAACACGCAATCGGCTTCTGCAATGCCGATCCACAAGTACCAGCCATACCACGAGGCACTCAACGTCGACCTCCCTGACCGCACGTGGCCGTCCAATCGCATTACGCACGCGCCACGCTGGTGTGCCGTTGACTTGCGAGACGGTAACCAAGCTCTCATCGACCCCATGAGCCCCGAGCGCAAGCGCATCATGTTCGAGTTGCTCGTGAAGATGGGCTACAAAGAGATTGAGGTCGGTTTTCCGAGCGCGAGTCAAACGGATTTCGACTTCGTTCGCTCGCTCATTGAAGAGAACCTCATTCCCGATGACGTAACGATTCAAGTGCTCACTCAAGCGCGCGAAGAGCTCATCAACCGCACGTACGAATCACTGGTGGGTGCCAAGCGCGCGATCGTGCACCTCTACAACTCGACGAGTGTGCTCCAGCGCGACGTCGTCTTCCGCACCGACAAGCAAGGCATTGTCGACATTGCGCTCAACGGTGCGCGGCTGTGCCGGGCCGCCGAGAAGATCACGGCAGGCACCGAAATCTTCTATGAGTACTCGCCCGAGTCGTACACGGGAACCGAGCTCGAGTTCGCTCTCGACGTGTGCAATCAGGTCATCGAAATCTTCGAGCCGACCCCCGATCGCAAGGTCATCATCAACCTCCCCGCGACGGTCGAGATGGCCACTCCCAACGTCTACGCCGATTCGATTGAGTGGATGTCGCGGCGCCTCAATCACCGCGAGAACGTGCTGTTGTCGCTGCATCCCCACAACGACCGAGGTACCGCGATCGCGGCCGCGGAACTCGGGTACATGGCAGGAGCTGACCGCATCGAGGGCTGTCTCTTCGGCAACGGTGAGCGCACGGGAAACGTCGACCTCGTCGCACTCGGAATCAATCTCTTCACTCAAGGCATCGACCCGCAAATCGACTTCAGCGACCTCGACGAAATTCGCCGCACCGCCGAGTACTGCAATCAGTTGCGCGTGCACGAGCGCAGTCCGTGGGCTGGCGACCTCGTCTACACGGCCTTCAGCGGTTCGCACCAAGACGCGATCAAGAAGGGCTTCGAGGCCATGGAGGCCGACGCGAAGCGCCAGGGCAAGACGGTCGATGAGCTCAAGTGGGCGGTTCCCTACTTGCCCGTTGACCCCAAGGATCTCGGTCGTGGGTATGAAGCCGTCGTGCGCGTCAATTCGCAAAGCGGCAAGGGCGGCGTCGCCTACTTGCTCAAGGCCGATCACGCCCTTGACTTGCCGCGCAAGCTCCAGATCGAGTTCAGCGCCGTCGTGCAGATGAAGACGGATGCCGAGGGTGGCGAAGTCACGAGCGACGAGATCTGGGCAGTCTTCCAGGACGAGTACTTGCCGGCTCCCGCAGACCACCCCGAAGACAAGTGGGGTCGGTTCGAGTTGCTCTCGACTCGCACCGC
>JANOOQ010000161.1:0-2623 GCA_031421515.1 Leifsonia sp. | reverse complement strand
GCTTGACACTCAGCGAATCGACTCGCTCGGCGATGAGCTCAGAGCCCGCCCACCGCTTCTGGAGTCGCGCAAGCAACCCGTCGAGAGACGCGCGATCGAGTCCCGTTGCGAGCGTCAATTGCACGACGAGTTCTGGACCTGCGAGACGAGCGTCTGGGTCACCCGGCGCGAGCAACACCGCGAGCACGCTCGGCTCGACGGCAGCGGCATCCATAAAGGCATCGAGCACGCGCGCGTCGAGGTAGCTCGGAACCCACGGTTCAGACCTCGCGATCGCCCACACGGCCGGACGCCGGACGGCGAACTCCGACTCGCTCGTCGGGTCGATCACAATGAGGTCGGTGTTCTCGCTCGCGGCCGCGAGTGCGACGCGCGGCGCAGCAACCGGCACGGGTCGCGCTGCGGGGTTCCACGCCGTCATCGCCGCGACCGACGTGAAAGCGGGAAGCACGGTGCGACCGTCCGGGCCCGCGACCGTGACGATCGAGAGCTCCTGACTCTTGGCGTGGCCGTCGGCCGTGAGGCCCTCCGCGCCGAGTTCGGCGACGAGCGGGATCAGCAGTCGGGCATCCCGCAGCGCATCGATGACATCGGCCTCGCCGAGTTCATGAGCGCGAAAGCGCCCAATCGCTGCCATGAGAATCTCGGGCGCCGAGCCGTCGTCATCAGCACTCGTGTTGTGCTCAAAGTGGCGTCCTTGCCACGGCACGCCCGCGCTGTCGGTCACGATCAGGTGTCGGTCATGAGTCAGATGCGACGGCAAGCGCTTCGGCGAGCGTGAACGCATTGGCGTAGAGCGCCTTGCCCACGATCGCGCCCTCGAGTCCTTCGGACACGAGCCCACGAAGGTCCGCGATGTCGGTGAGCGTTGCGATGCCGCCCGAGGCGACAACGGGGCTCGACGTGCGGCCCATTACTTGCTGCAACAGCTCAAGGTTCGGTCCCTTGAGCGTGCCATCCTTCGTGACGTCCGTCACAACATATCGACGGCAGCCCGCCGACTCGAGTCGATCGAGCACTTCCCACAAATCGCCGCCCTCTTGAGTCCAGCCACGCGCCGCGAGGGTTGTTCCGCGAACATCGAGACCGACCGCAATCGCGTCGCCGAACTGACCGATCACCCGTGCAGCCCACTCGGGGTTCTCGAGGGCCGCGGTGCCGAGGTTGATCCGCTTCGCGCCAGATGCAAGAGCCGACTCGAGACTCGCGTCATCCCTGATGCCACCCGAGAGTTCGATGTTGACCGAGCGAGGAGTGTTCTTGATGACTTCGCGAATCACGTCGTGATTGTGGCCGCGGCCGAAAGCCGCATCAAGGTCGACGAGGTGAATCCACTCGGCGCCCTGGCTGATCCACTCTTGCGCTGCATCGACGGGGTCGCCGTAGTTCGTCTCGCTACCCGCCTCGCCTTGCGTCAAGCGCACGGCCTTACCATCAGCGACATCGACCGCCGGCAGCAGTTCAAGTTTGGGTTTCACGGACTCACTCACAGGGTTTCCAGCCAATTCTTTAAGAGACGGATGCCCGCATCCCCCGACTTCTCGGGGTGAAACTGCGTTGCAGATAAGGGGCCGTTCTCGACCGCCGCCAAGAAGCGGCTGCCGTGCTCGGCCCACGTGAGCACGGGCTGCGGGAACGGAGGCTGCACGTCGAGCGTCCACTCCTGGGCCGCGTACGAGTGCACAAAATAGAACCGCTCGTCGTGGATGCCCGCGAAAAGCCGCGACTCGCTTGGCGCTTCGACGGTATTCCATCCCATGTGGGGCAGCACTGGAGCGTGGAGTTGCGTTACGACTCCCGGCCACTCCCCCAGCCCGGGTGAATCGTTGCCGCGCTCGACCCCGTGCTCGAAGAGCACTTGCATGCCGACGCAAATGCCGAGAACCGGGCGACCGCCCGTGAGACGCTTCTCGATTGCTGCCCCGCCACGCACGACGCCCAGCCCAGCCATGACGGCTGAGAAGGCTCCGACACCAGGTACGACGAGACCGTCTGCCGCTTCGGCCGCACTCTTGTCGGCGCTCAACGTCACACGCGCGCCAGCAAGCTCGAGAGCTTTCGCCGCCGAGTGAACATTGCCCGAGCCGTAGTCAAGAAGAACGACGGATGGCGAGATCAAAGTCAGAGCGCACCCTTAGTCGACGGGATGCCGCTCACGCGAACGTCTGGCGCAACGGCAAACCTGAAGGCTCGCGCGAATGCCTTGAACTCCGCTTCGGCGATGTGGTGAGGATCGCGCCCGCCGAGCACCATGACGTGCACAGTGATTGCGGCGTTGAACGCGATGGCTTCGAAGACGTGGCGCACGAGCGATCCCGTGAAGTGCCCACCGATGAGGTGGTGCTCGAAGCCCTCGGGTTCACCCGTGTGAACGAGGTACGGGCGGCCCGAGACATCCACTACCGCTTGAACGAGCGCTTCATCGAGCGGCACGAGCGCATCGCCGTAGCGAGAGATGCCGGCCTTGTCCCCGAGCGCTTCTTTGATTGCGGCGCCGAGCGTGATGCCAATGTCTTCGACCGTGTGGTGAGCGTCAATGTGCGTGTCGCCGTGGGCCTTGACGGTGAGGTCAACGAGCGAGTGCTTCGCGAAAGCCGTGAGCAAGTGATCGAAGAACGGAACG
>JANOOQ010000160.1:0-4676 GCA_031421515.1 Leifsonia sp. | reverse complement strand
CACTTCTCGACGCCCTCGCGCCCGTGTTGCGCAGCGAGCCCGCGCAGACTGCACCCCGCACGGTCGCCGTGTGCGGATCTGGCGAGCTCGTCGGCGCCGTGGCGCGCCTCATGGTGGACGCGGGAGTTCGCGTCGTCGCCGCCGCGACGCCGGACTCACTTCGCGGTGCGACTCCACAACTCGCGATCGTCGTTGCGCACTTCGTGTTTCACCCCGACATGCACTCCGAGTGGCTGCGGCGCGACGTTCCGCACTTGCCCGTCGTATTTAGTGACGCGGGCGTGACGATCGGTCCCGTCGTCGAACCGGGCAGCGGACCGTGCCTCTTGTGCCTCGAACTCCATCGACGCGATGAAGACGAGGCGTGGCCGGCGATCGCGACACAGCTTCTCGGCCGCCGCAGCGGCGCGGAGTCCGCGCTGCTCGCGCTCGACGGCGCGGTCGCGGTGGCCCGGCTTGCCCTCGAGCGACTCGACCGAGGGCCTGGAGAGGCAACATCCACTCGCATCGATGCCGCAACGGGAGATAAGACCTATCGGCGAAGTCACGCTCACCCGCAATGTGGATGCCACGGAATCGCTCACCTCGTGAGCTCAGAGTCAACTGCTAGCGCAGATCGGCCAAGAACCGACTGGGCTGCCGACGCCCGCCGCGCCCCTGGACGGCGGTAGCCGACCACGACAGCGCGAGCTTTCGCCGCGCGCGCGTTATGCCGACGTAGAGCAACCTTCGCTCCTCGTCTATCGCCGCGGCGTCTTTCGCATACGTGATCGGAACGAGCCCTTCCGCGATGCCCGCGAGATAGACCGAGTCCCACTCGAGGCCCTTCGCGGAGTGCAAAGTCGCGAGGGTTACCGCGGCCATTGTTGGCTCGTGTTGGCCCGCTTGGCGCTCAAACAGTTCATCGACGAATTCGCGCAAAGTCGTGCCTGCGGGAGCCTCCTCGGCGATCGACATGAGTGCGTTGAGTGACTCCCACCGTTCCCGCACCGCGCCCCGAATCTCGGGCGCGTCTTGCGCCCAACCGATGGATCGCAAGACATCGCTCACGGTCTTGAAGAGCGGCTCGACCGACGTAGTGACGGTCGCGCCCCTCAAGAGCATGAGCGCTTCCTTCACTTCGCGTTGATCGAAGAAGCGCGTCGCGCCGCGCACGACGCTTGGCACGCCCGCGTCACTCAGGGCCGTCTGGAGAGCTTGCCCTTGCACGTTGATTCGATACAGAATCGCGATCGACTCAGGGCGCACCCCCGTCGCAATCTCGGCGGCAACCGCCGCGGCAATCGATCGCGCCTCTGCGGAGTCGGAGTCATGCGCCGTGACGACGGGCGTTGGACCCGTGTGCTCCGAAGCAGGCTGCAGGGTGAGCGCACCTGGGCGACCGCGCATGAGGCGGTTCGCGGCGTCGATGATCGGTGCACTCGATCGGTAATTCTGTTCGAGGCGAACGACGACAGCATCGTCATGTTCGGCGCCGAACGAGAGCAAGTAATCAGGACTCGCCCCTGCAAACGAATAAATCGTCTGACTCGCATCGCCAACGACACACACGTCATTGCGCGGCCCGAGCCACAATTGAAGCAAGTCGTGCTGAAGCGGCGAAACGTCTTGGTACTCGTCGACAACGAAAAAGCGAAACTGCTCGTGAACTTGAGCCGCGACGCGAGGTTCCGTTTCTACCATGCCCGCGGCCGCGAGCAGAACGTCTTCGAAGTCGAGCTGGCGCCGCTCGTCTTTGAGCCGTTCGTACGAATGCTGCAGGTCGACCATGCGGTCGATCGTGAGCGCTTGCGGAAGGGTCCGGCCCTTCGCCGCATACTGGTCGATCGTCAAGCGGGAGGTCTTGCGCCACTCGACTTCGGCCGCGGCATCCCGCAATGTCACAGTGTCGAGCTTGAGCCTCAAAGAGTCGGCAGCGTGAGCGAGTAGGCGAGCCTTGCTATCGATCAGTCGCGGCATCGTGCCGCCGATCACTTGGGGCCAGAAGAAGTTCAATTGCGAGAGAGCGGATGCATGAAACGTGCGCGCCGCGACGCCTCCGGCGCCGAGCGCCCGCAACCTCGACCGAAGCTCTCCAGCGGCTCGCGCGGTGAACGTTAACGCCATGACGCGCCCTGGCGGGTAGACCCCCGTCGCTACTCCGTACGCGATGCGGTGCGTGATCGCACGCGTCTTGCCCGTTCCGGCTCCCGCGAGTAAGCACACGGGCCCAAGCAGGGTCTCGGCCGCGACGCGCTGTTGCTCATCGAGGCCCGCGAGCAGCGTCTCGGCCGTCACCTTTGGCCGTCATCGATGGGTTCGCCGTACCAGTGCTCGACGATCGCGCGCGCGATCGACGTTGGCCCGGGTAGGCGAATCTCGCCGAGTGCAGCGGCGAGTTCGGCTCGAGTGAACCAACGCAGATCGAGAATTTCGGTACCGTCGGGGGTCGCGACACCCGTGAATCCCGGCTCGACTCGAGCGCTGAATCCGAGCATGAGCGACGCGGGAAACGGCCACGGCTGGCTGCCGAGATACACGGGGTCGACGACGCGGATGCCCGACTCCTCGAACACCTCGCGCTGCACCGCGGACTCGAGGGATTCGCCGGGTTCGACGAAGCCAGCGAGTAACGAGTAGCGATTGCTCTCCCACAAAGCGTTCGACCCGAGCAGAAGGCGGTCGTCGACATCCACGACGCCCACGATCACCGCGGGGTCGGTGCGCGGAAAGATCTCTCCGCCCGAGACTAAATCGCGGCGAACCCACCCGCCCTTTTCCGACACCGTGGCCTCACCCGTGCGCGGCGAGAACAAGTGCGACGAGTGCCAATTGAGAATCGCGAGAGCTTGAGTGAGCAAGCCAGCGTCACGGTCACTCAAGTGATTGCCGATCTGCCGCAAATTCGCCCACTCCGCCTCGGCGAGGTGTGCGGCATCCGACAGTTCGATCGCCACGATCGGAGTGCCAACCGGCTCGGGACTCGTCGTCGACGTCGATCGGCCGAGAAAGACCCTGAGCCCAGTGTTTGGCACGGCATCGATCGGCAATAGTGCGAGCGTGTTGGGGCCAGACAAGAGCGCTGCGCCTTGAAAAATCGGGAGCACGCGCGTTGTCGGGTCTGCCCACAGAATGTCGAAGAGATCCTCTTGCTCACGCCCAAGATGGTCGCGATCGAGCTCAAATCGCGACAAAGGCAGTCGGTTGGTGAAGGACTGCGGCATAACTGCTACCCCGTCGGAAGTGCGTGGCGTAAGGCGAATGAGTGGGATGACCGACCTACCCTGTGAATATGGCCCGATCCCATCTCACTCTAGCCGCGCTCGCGACCTCCGCTGTAGCGGGTCTCGATGTCGCAGCTGCGTCGAGTTTCGGCAGCAGCACTGGCAGCGATTTCGACGCCGCACTCATCACGGGTCGCGACGGGCGGCACTGGATCATTCGCGTACCGCGCAACGCTCGAGCCGAGGCGGAGCAGTCCGCTGACCTCGTCGCACTGCGTGCTTTGAGCACTGGAGTGCGCTCTCGCTTGCCGTTCGCCGTATCGGCGTATGCGGGCCAAGTTCCTGTGTCGGGCACGCGCGCAATCGTGTACGAGTTTGTCTACGGCAATAAAGTTGCGCTCGGCTCGTACGATGCGGGACCGGATTCGCTCGCGGCATCCATTGGTCACGCGATCGCATCGATTCACGCGCTCCCGACGAGTTTCGTAGCGGATGCCGGGCTCCCCGTCATGACCGCGAGCGAGTGCTTGCGATCGTGCGTCACGATCATGGACCGCGCTGCGGCGACGGGATTGCTCCCCGCGACGCTCGTGGGCCGCTGGGAACGTGCGGCCCACGACACCAAGCTGTGGCAGTTTCAACCGTGCGTCATCAACGGCTCGCTCAGCGCCGATTCCTTCCTTGTCGTCGACGGTGTTGTTACGGGGGTGCTCGGCTGGCACGATGTGCGCGTGGGCGATCCAGCGCGCGATGTCCAGTGGATGCTCGGCTCCCCCACCCCCGCGGTAATCGACAGCGCATTCGATGCGTACGCCCACGCTCGCGGCGCCATCGATCGGCAGCTCAAGCAGCGCGCCGTGCTGTATTCCGAGCTCGAGGTCGCGAAGTGGCTCTTGCACGGAACGGAGACGCGCAGCACGGAGATCGTTGATGATGCTGTCGAAATGCTCACGGCTCTCGTCGACAACATCAGAAACGACGTCATGAATCCGATCGGTGCGCAGACGATGCCGACGATGGCGATCGATGAAGTCGAAGCCTTCCTCGCGCGATCGCAGCGCACGGGTTAGCTATCGCGCTAGCGCCCCGCGCCACCGCTCGAGCAATTCGGCTTCGCTGAAGATGTGCTCGGGCCGCACGACGCGGTTTGAGGCAACGTAGTAGAAGACTGAGTCGATTCGATCCGCGTCGATGCCGCGCCACTTCGCATAGGCGAGGCGGTAAAGCGCGAGTTGGAGCTGCTTCTCTTCAAGGTCGGCGGCGTCTTTCGGAGCCTTACCCGTCTTCCAATCGACGACCTCGAATCGGTCGCCTTCGAGCGGGTATACGGCGTCAATCTTGCAAATCACGATGCGTCCGTCGAAGGGCACGTGGATCTCTCGCTCGACCTCGACGGGTTTACGGCTCGCCCACGGGCTCGCTTCGAAAACGGCCTTGAGCGCCGCTAGATCGATGTCGGTCGCGTCGTCGCCG
>JANOOQ010000159.1:0-1628 GCA_031421515.1 Leifsonia sp. | reverse complement strand
GAATGCATGCCAATGATGGAGTTTGACGGAGCGACGAGAATCGGTACCGAATGCCGGGCTCGTGCGGATTAAGCGGAGATGCTGCGCACCATGCCAGCGGACCTCGTGGCTATGGCGAAGGCGGCCGGGTTGTTCCGGATGGCCAGGCCCGCTTCGCTGGGCGGCCTCGAACTCGAGCCTGTCGCGATCATGAAGGGTGATCGAGGACCTCTCTTGCGCTGACGGGTCGGCTGGTTGGACAATCCTGATCGTGGTCGTCGTCTCGTTTCACTGGTCGAGTTGCCAGATGTGACGGCGGTGGCGCCCTTGGTCGAACGATGCGACGCAACACGACGCTATCGTTCGGTATGGGCGACGACGATATTGCGCTACGCAACGTGACGTACCGGCAGTTCGTCGAACTGGGCCGTGCGCCGACAGTCCACGACATCGCAGCTGCCACAGGCACGACCCCTGACGACGTGTGGTCCGGTTGGCAGAGGCTGCACGACGATCATGCATTGGTGTTGCAATCGCACACCCGCGAGCTCCGTATGGCCAATCCGTTCTCGGCCGTTCCGACCGCCTATCGCGTGTTTGCCGATGGCCGCTGGTGGTACGCGAACTGTGCGTGGGACGCACTGGGCGTCTGCGCTGCGTTGCACGTCGATGGCCGTATCGAAGCGTCGTGCGCAGACTGTGGTGAGCCGCTCACCGTCCTTGTGCGAGACGAGCGGCCGGACGATGAAGGCCTATTGTTCCATTGCGTCGTCCCAGCTGTTCGATGGTGGGACGACATCGTCTTCACTTGAGGCACGATGAACCTCTTCCGGTCGGAAGAGCACATCGGTCGTTGGCTCGGTTCGAGAGACCCAGGCGCGACGATCTCCGTCACGAAACTTTGTGAGTTGGCGCACGCCTGGTGGGGCACTCGAATCGATCCGAACTGGCGGCCGCGCAACCGTGAGCAGAACCAGGCGATCCTGAATGGACTGGGGCTCACGGGTGCGTTCTGGAACCTGTCCACCGCCGACCCCGCGCCCTGACGAGTGCAACCGCCGAATCCGTTCCCGCCGTGAGCATGGGTGCATCGAGAGCAACACCGTCCAACAAGCGCCAGGCCGTGGGTTCAGCTCTCGAGCCAGCCGTCGACGGTCGCGAGCCAGGCCGGATCGGCACCCCTTTGCGACGCGTCGAGACCGTCGGTAAGGAGGCGTGCCGAGTGGTGGCACGGTGGCGGTCGCGTGGTCGAGCAGCCCGCTCAGCAGGCGGTTACGGCGACAGGGTCGTTCACGTTCGCCTCGATCGCGGCCGCTGGGGCAGAAGGTCCTCCCTCTTCCCGTGGCGTGCTGCCACGGCCTCGGCACGCGTCAGCGACAGCGCCCGATCGGCGCACCGTTCGCCCGGAGGCGGCGAGGCGAACATGGCCATCAAGGAGCACATGGGCGTGAAGCCCGGAGTGCCACTTCAGCAGAATGCGGCGCGAGCGTTCCGTCGGCGGTGAGTTCCGTAGCGGCCTCTTCGCTGCCGGGTCGCAAGGCCTTGTATAGAGCCTCTCTCGTGATGCCTGCGGCCTTGGCAATATCGGTCATGCCACGAGCGCGAGCGATGTCACCCAGGGCGGAGGCAAGCAGTCCCGCGTCGTTGGC
>JANOOQ010000158.1:0-5075 GCA_031421515.1 Leifsonia sp. | reverse complement strand
AACACGCGAGTGCCCGTCGACCCCATCCGCTGGTAGGCGAGCACGTGGGAGTTGTGGATCTCGAAGGGCACGAGTTGGGTTCCGTCAAACTCGGGGGTCGCGGCCCGCACCTCGATGAGTCGGCGCAGTCTCGAGAAGATTGCGCCCGCATCCGTCGATCGATCCGAGCGTTGCGCGTACCGTTCTGACGGGTACGCAGGTCGGTTGACCCAGCGGCTGTCTCCCGCGTGGGCTGGATCGTCGAGGTAGCCGTAGTCGTTGAGCTGACCGACTTCGTCGCCCAAGTAGATGAGCGGCACGCCGCCCGTCGAGAGGGTGATGGAGTGTGTGAGCACGATGCGGTCGACCCCGCCAGCGTCGTTGGCTTCGAGTCCCGCGAGAGAGGCCGTCGTGCCCGAGATGCGGCAATCACCCGTCTTGGGGTTGTCCTGAAAGGGAACGCCTCGCGCGAAGCTGCCGTCAAACCGGTTGACGAAGAAGGAGTTGAGAAAGCGCCGGTGATCGAATCCGTTAATACCGAGCTCCGCGGCATCCTCGTCGGCGAATGTCCAGCCGATGTCGTCGTGGCCGCGCACATAGTTGACCCACGCCGTGCCGGCGGGCAGGTTGTGTCGACGCTCGAGGGCTTGCGAGAGCAATCGCACGTCGCGTGTTGCGAGCGAGTTCCAGATGAGCGCCATCTGGAGCGGGTTGTAGCTCAGCTGGCACTCTTGCGGGTCGATGTATTGCACAACCTCATCGGGGTGCACGATCGCCTCGGACTTGAACGTCAGACCCGGCGCCGCGATGCGACACACTGCGTTGAAGGCCTGCAGCAGCTTGTGTGCTTCAGGCAAATTCTCGCAACCAGTGCCGAGCTGCTTCCAGATGAAGGCGACGGCGTCCATGCGCAGGATGTCGATGCCGAGGTTCGCGAGAAACAGCATCTCGCCGGCCATCGCGCGAAAGACTGCGGGGTTCGAGTAGTTGAGGTCCCACTGGAACGTGTGGAAGGTCGCCCACACCCACCGGCCATCATCGAGTTGCACAAACGAGCCCGGGTGGTCGTCGGGGAAGATCTCGCGCACGGTGCCCTCGTACTTATCGGGCTCGGTGCGGTCGGGGAAGATCCAGTAGAAGCCCTCGAAATCGGGGTCGCGCTCGATTGCCTTTCGCGCCCACTCGTGCTCGTTTGACGTGTGATTGAAGATGAAGTCGACTACGAGGCTGATGCCGTTCGCACGCAGCTCGGCAGCGAGCGACGTGAGCTCGTCGATGTTGCCGAGCGCGGGGTTGACTTCGCGGTAACTCGAGACAGCGTATCCGCCATCCGAATTGCCCTCTGGTGCGAGAAACAGCGGCATGAGGTGCAAGTAGGTGAGCCCGAGCTCCTTGAAGTAGGCAATCCGGCTCCGGATGCCCGTCAGATCGCCCGCGTAACGGTCGACGTAACACACGCCTCCGAGCATGGTGTTCGAGCTGAACCAGTCTGGATCGGACTCACGCGCGGCATCGAGCACCTTGAGATCCCGGGGCCGTGCGAGCCACGAGCGAGTCATATCGGCCAGTAGGGCCTCGAGTTGGGTCTCGCACCCGGTGTGTGTTTCGTAGAGGTCGCGGAAGAGTCCTGACAGCCGAGCAAGCTCCCGATCGAGCCGTGCAGAGAAGGCCGCATTGTCTGCCTCGGTGACCTCGAGGGTGTGGGCAGCTGCGGTCGCTGTGGTGGTGGCGATCTCCGGCACTCGCCCACTCTAGGGCAATTCTGTAAGCGCTTGCGGTTTTGCGCGTGCTGGAGTCGTGGGCGCGCTGGCTCATCTGCGCAACGACCGCAGTGGATGCCCCGCTGATGCCCCGTCATTACAGTGGAGCAATGCACACCACCGCCTTCGAGCGCACCCGACCCGCGGCGAGTGTCGTGCAACACGCCCTCGCCGAGTCACGACTCGCGCCGTTCTGGCTCGACAGTCTTGGCGCGGTTGAGTGGCCCAAGTACTCCGGTACTGCCGCATACGACCTCGTGGTGGTCGGCGGAGGCTACGCGGGGTTATGGACGGCACTGCAAGCGAAGCAACGGGAGCCGGGCATCCGCGTCGCACTCCTCGAGGCCCGCACGATCGGTTGGGCAGCTTCGGGGCGCAACGGGGGTTTCGTCGAAGCCACTCTCACCCACGGCGAATCGAACGGGCGCAGCCGATTTGCGGGGGAGTACGACCAACTCGAACGCCTCGGGCACGAGAACCTCGACGAGATCGAGAGCGCGGTCGCCGCCCTCGGGCTGGATTGCGACTTCGAGCGTCCAGGGTCGCTCGCTGTAGCGGTCGAGCAGCATCAGTTGCAAGAACTTCGGGACGCCCACGACGGCAAGACTGAACTGTTTCTCGATGAAGCTGCTCTTCGAGCTGAGATCGACTCTCCGACGTATCTGGGTGCGCTGTGGAGCACGCGGGACACGGCGCTCGTGCACCCGGGCAAACTCGCTCGCGAACTCGCCCGAGCCTGTGCCGACGCAGGCGTCGAGATCTTCGAGCACTCGCCTGTCACGGGGCTCGATCCCACCGCTAGCGGCGGCCCCGTTGCGGTAAAGACGGCTGCCGGTGTCGCGAATGCTCGACGAGTGGCCCTCGCGACCAACGCGTTCCCGTCTCTTCTGAAGCGCTACCGACTCCACACCGTTCCTGTCTATGACTACGTGCTCATGACGGAGCCGCTTACGAAAGCGCAGCTCGCGAGCATCGGCTGGAAGAACCGCCAAGGCGTCGCCGACATGGCGAACCAGTTTCACTACTACCGCTTGAGCGCGGACAACCGAATTCTGTGGGGCGGCTATGACGCCGTCTACTACTTTGGCGGGCGAATCCGCTCCGAGTACGACGATCGACCGGAAAGTTTCGCGAAGCTCGCGAGTCACTTCTTCACGACGTTCCCGCAACTCGAAGGCGTGCGATTCAGCCACCGCTGGGCGGGCGTGATCGACACGAGCACGCGCTTTTGCGCGATTTTCGGAAGCGCTTACAACGGTCGCGTCGCCCACGCTGCTGGGTTCACCGGGCTCGGAGTCGCCGCGACGCGCTTCGCGGCGAATGTCATGCTCGATCGTCTCGCGGGCCTCGAGACCGAACGCACGTCACTCGACATGGTGCGGTCAATGCCCGTGCCGTTCCCGCCGGAACCGGCCGCGTGGATGGGCGTGCAAGCCACACGATGGGCGCTCAATCGAGCCGATCACAATCACGGCAAGCGCAATGTGCTCTTGAAGACGCTCGACGCCGTCGGCCTAGGGTTCGACTCGTGATCGATCACGCCATTGCTCTCGCGCTTGAGCTCGACTATTCAGACGTGCCTGCTGGTCAAGTCGTTGCTGGCGCTCCGCGCGTCGGCGTCGAATCGCTCGGCGACTTCGGGGGGCGCGAGTATGGCGTATGGGAGATGACCCCTGGGGCGATGTCCGACGTCGAAGAGGATGAACTCTTCATCGTCATCGCGGGCCATGCGGTCGTCGAACTCGACTCCGGCGCAACCCGCATCGAGTTGTCGCCAGGCTCCGTCGGTCGCCTCTACGCCGGAACGCGCACAGTCTGGACCGTGACGGATACGCTGCGCAAGATCTACCTCACGTAGCACTCGAAGCCGCGCGCACGAGCGCCCGTAAACTGACCTCATGCGCATTCACATAGCGACGGATCACGCGGGCCTCGAGTTCAGCGAAGACTTGCAAACCCACCTCCGCGCCGCCGGGCACGACGTCGTGGATCACGGTCCGACCGTCTACGACGCTCTCGACGATTATCCAAGTTTCTGCATCAACGCCGCGCTCGCCGTGGTCGCCGACCAAGCCGCGGGAATCGAGTGTCTCGGTGTCGTGTTCGGGGGATCGGGCAACGGGGAGCAGATCGCAGCAAACAAAGTAGCGGGCATCCGCGCGGCACTCGTGTGGAATGAAAGCACCGCTGGGCTTGCGCGTCAGCACAACGACGCGAACGTCATCTCGATCGGCGCGCGCCAGCACACGGTAGAGCAAGCCAAACACTTCATTGACGTGTTTATCGCCGAGCCGTTCGCGGGAGAAGAGCGCCACGCGCGCCGTATCGCCCAGCTCGCCGAGTTCGAGCGCACGGGAGCGATCGCGGGCCACGAGATCGGGGCCTAATGCCAGAGGGGCACTCGGTTCACCGCATCGCCCGCCAATTCGGGTTGCACTTCGTGGGCAAGAGGGTCGGGGCATCCTCTCCGCAAGGGCGGTTCGCCGCCGGAGCGGCTCAGATCGATGGCCTCGAGATGCTTTCGTCGACGGCCGTCGGCAAACAGCTCTTTCTCGAATTCGAGCACGATTTGTGGCTTCGCGTGCACCTCGGCATGTATGGCGCGTGGGACTTCTCGGGCGTGGTCACTGCCGAAGCGACGATGGCGTCGGCGAGCGGTCGAATCGGCCAAACGAATCAGCGCGGCACCGCCGTGGGCGAGTTCGAAGACTCGCTCACGAGCATCGGGGCTCCGCGGAGAACTCGCTTGCGCATGGCCGAACAAGAGCGCGAGGGGGAGCTCGAGGAGTTTCCACCTGAGCCCATCGGGGCCGTGAGAGTGCGCTTGTTGACGGATTCGACGTGTGCCGACCTTCGCGGACCGACGGCGTGCGTCGTGCTCGGCCACGACCAAGTGCACACCGCAATCAGCAAGCTCGGTCCCGACCCGCTCGTAGACGCCGGGAGCGCAGGTGAAGACCGCTTCGTCGCCGTGGTTCGCCGCAAGCCCACACCGATCGGTCTCTTGCTTATGGACCAATCGGTCGTCGCGGGCATCGGCAACGTGTATCGCGCGGAGCTTCTGTTTCGCGCTCGAATAAACCCACACACACCCGGACGCGATCTACCGGAAGACGTCGTGCGGGCGCTCTGGAGAGACTGGACAAAGCTGCTCACTATCGGCGTCGCTACCGGGCAAATGATGACGATGGACGGCTTGAGCAAAGAAGCGTACGACGGCGCACTCGCGAGCCGGTCGGACCGGCACTGGGTCTACCACCGCACGGGCGAACCGTGTCGCGTGTGCTCGACGCCGATCGTGATGCAAGAAATCGGCGCGCGCAAGCTGTATTGGTG
>JANOOQ010000157.1:0-1636 GCA_031421515.1 Leifsonia sp. | reverse complement strand
ATCGAAGAAGCTCATGGAAGAAGCGGTGCTCGCGTATTCGACCGAGCTTCCCGCGACGACCGCGCGCTTTGCGAACGTCGCGTTCTCTAACGGAAGTCTCCCCGCCGGTTTCCTCGAGCGCATCTCGAAGGGCCAGCCGTTGTCTGCGCCGTCTGACGTGCGTCGCTATTTTGTCTCGCCCGACGAGAGCGGCCAATTGTGCTTGCTCGCGTGCATCACGGGCAAGCCCGCCGACATCTTCTTTCCCCGCCTCGACGAGCCCAAAATGCTCACCTTTTCTTCCATAGCGGATGCCCTCCTGCGTGACCTCGGATTCGAACCCGAGCCGTGTGCTTCAGAAGACGAGGCTCGAGCAAAGGCGGCATCCCGCGCTCCCGATGACGCGACGTGGCCCGTCTTTTACTTCGAGTCGGACACCTCGGGCGAGAAGTCATTCGAGGAGTTCTACACCGACACGGAGACGGTCGATCTTGAGCGCTTCGAAGCGTTGGGCGTCGTGACGGGGGCTCCGACTCGGGATGTTGCGGGCATCCGTCACATCGTCGAAGAACTCGACGAGCTCTTCGCCCGTCCCACTCTCGCCAAGGGAGCAATCGTCGACGCTCTCGTGAAACTCGTGCCGACGTTCCACCACGTCGAAACGGGCAAGAGCCTCGACAGCAAGATGTGATCGTGTACCAAGTCGTCAAAAGGTTTCTCGATGTCGTCGTCGCTGGCGCGGCGCTCATTGTGTTGACCCCGATTCTGATTCCGATTGTCATTGCACTTCGGTTCACGGGCGAGGGCGAAATCTTTTATCGCCAGAAGCGCATCGGGTTTGGCAACAGCCGCTTCGACATTTTGAAGTTCGCGACGATGCTCAAGGACAGTCCCAATATCGGCACGGGAAGCCTCACGGTGCGCGGCGACCCGCGAGTGACGCGCGTGGGCAGATACTTGCGTGCGACCAAGGTCAACGAGCTGCCGCAACTCGTCAATGTTGTGCTCGGTGACATGGGCCTCGTCGGACCGAGACCGCAACTCGAGGTCGATCACGAAAGCTATCCGCAACACGTTCGCGACGCCATCTACCAGGTCCGCCCCGGGGTGACCGGCATCGGGTCGATCGTGTTTCGGGACGAAGAGGCCCTCTTGTCTGCACCCGGCGTCGAGCCGCGAGCCTTCTACCGCGACCAAATCATGCCCTACAAGGGAGCCCTCGAGCTCTGGTACCTCGACCACAAGTCGTTGTGGACCGACTTCAGGATCGTCGTGCTGACGGTGTGGGTCGTCTTCGCTCGCGACTCCCGGCGCATCTACCGCACGTTCAAGGATCTGCCGCCCGCGCCCAACTGGCTCGGCGAGTGATTCAGGTTCGCGCGATACGATCACGCCCATGAGTACTCGGCGTCGAAATCTCTGGTCAGCACTCGTTGGCCTGATGGCGGCCGTCGCGACGCTCGCCGTCGCTGACCTCGTTGCGCAATTCGTGGCGGCGCCGAGCAGCCCCCTCTTCGCTGTCGGTGCGTTCGTGATTGACATCGTTCCGCCGTGGGTGAAAGACACCGCGATCGCACTTTTCGGCACGGGCGACAAGATCGCGCTGCTTGTTGGCCTCGGATTGCTCGTCGCAATTCTTGCCGTCGGGATTGGCTTG
>JANOOQ010000156.1:0-3942 GCA_031421515.1 Leifsonia sp. | reverse complement strand
GGCGTGGGCGCGATGGCGGCAACCAACGGTCGCCGCGGTGTATTCCGCGCGCGGCATCGACGGCGTGAGCGACCGCTACTTCCGGTGGATTCGCAGTCGCGAGAATCACCCGGCGACGCCACGACCCCTCACTCTCAATGTGTGGGAGGCCGTCTACTTCGACCACGACCTCGATCGAGTGAGCGCGCTCGTCGACGCGGCGGCGACCGTCGGCGTCGAACGATTTGTACTCGACGACGGATGGTTCGCCGCGCGCAGGGATGACTTCGCCGGACTCGGTGACTGGGTCGTCTCAGAGAGTGTGTGGCCCGAGGGGCTCGATCCGCTCATCGCGAAGGTGAAGGCCGCGGGTATGGGATTTGGGCTGTGGTTTGAGGGCGAGATGGTCAATGCCGACTCTGATCTCTACCGCGCGCATCCCGAATGGATTCTGCACACGAGCGGGCGCGTGCCGGCCGAAGCGCGGCACCAGCAAGTGCTCGACATTACGCACGAGGGCGCTTTCGCCCACGTGCTCGGGTAAGTCGATGCGCTCCTCAATCGGTACGACATTTCATACATTAAGTGGGACCACATCGTCCCCTCATCGAAGCTTCGCACTACGGTCACGCAGCGGTTCGCCAACAGACGCTCGCGATCTACCGGTTGTTCGATGAACTCAAGCGGCGGCATCTTGGCATCGAAATCGAGTCGTGTGCGTCGGGTGGAGGGCGCATCGATTTGGGCATGATCGATCACGCCGACCGGTTCTGGACCTCGGACTGCAACGACGCTCTCGAGCGGCATTACATTCAGCGCTACACGCAAGTCGCGATTCCGCCCGAGTTGCTCGGCTCACACATTGGCCCGACGCGCTCGCACACGACGGGCCGCGTTCACAACCTGTCGTTCCGCGCGGTTACGGCGCTCTTTGGCCACGCGGGCATCGAGTGGGACCTCACATCCGTCGCGCCCGACGAACTCGCCCACCTCGCGTCGTGGGCCGAGTACTACAAAGCCAAGCGTGCACTCTTGCACTCGGGCCGCGCCGTGCGGTCCCCGGCGCCCGACGACTCGGCGTTCCTCCACGGAGTCATCGCGCTCGACGCGAGCGAGGCACTCGTCGCGTACGTGCAACTCGATACCGCCCGGTCAATCAAGCCCGCGAGATTGCGCATTCCTGGGCTCGATGCCGACGCGCTGTACCAAGTTCGCGTCGTCGAGCCAGCGGGTCCAGCGGTTGCCGTACAGCTGCGTCAGCCCGAGTGGATGACCGGCGTCACGATCACGGGCGCGCAGCTCGGCGAGCTGGGGTTGCGTCCGCCCACCCTGCACCCCGAAAACGCAATACTCATCGAGCTGGAGCGTGTGTGACGGATTCACGCACCACCGTCGAGGGCCGCGCGTCTGCCGTCGATGTCGTGCGTGAGGTCGTGACGAACGGGCCGATTCTTCGACGCGATCTCGCGGCGCGACTCGGCACGTCCCTCGCGACCCTGTCTCGGCTCACGACTCCACTCGTCGAGAACGGAGTCATTGTCGAACTCGAGCCGACCGAAGATTCGTTGGGTCGACCCGCTCGGCCTCTCGACGTGCCCCTCGACGGAAGTTGCTATCTCGGCGTGAAGTTGCGCGGCGACAGCGCGATCGGAGTGCTCACGGACATCCGCGCGAGCGAGCTCACGACGGCCGAAGTCCCGCTCGACGACTCACGTGTTTCGACCGTCGTGGGGGCGATAGCTGCTATCGCGGCGCAGCTCGGTGCGGGGTACACGATCGCGGGAGTCGGGGTTTCGGTTGCCGGGCCCGTGTCGCGAGCATCCGTTGTCGACCGTGACGGTTTTCTCGATTGGACGGGCATCGATCTCGGAGCCGAAGTTGCCACGGCATTGGAATTGCCCGTCACGGTCGAGAACGACGTTGTAGCGCTTACGCAAGCCGAACACTGGTTCGGGCTCGGGCGCGGTCTAAAGAACTTCGCGGTGCTCACGATCGGGGCGGGCATCGGGTACGGGCTCGTTCGCGAAGGCCGAGTCACTGACGTGCACGATGCCGGGCTGGGCCTCGTTTCGCACATTCCGCTCGGAGGGAGCGGCCGTGGGTGTGAGCTCGGGCACACGGGATGCTCGAGCGCGATGTTGAAGACGTCGAGCATTCGGGCCGCCGCGAGCTCGGAGGTTGGCGCGCCTCTCGATCACGATGCACTCGTCGTGCGCGCTCGCGATGGGGATGTATCGGCGATCGACCTCGTAAAAGACACGTCGAGCGCTCTCGGCACGCTCGTCGCGCTCGTCGCAAATCTCGCGATCGTCGACACCGTGATTCTCGCGGGGGAGGGCATCTCGATTCTTGAGCTCGGTCGGGCCGAGCTCGACGACGCCATTTGCGCTCATCGTGACCGGGACGCTCGATCAATCGACGTTCGCATCGACGAAAGTGGCTTCACGAGTTGGGCGCGCGGCGCGGCCGTGGTAGCGATCCAGCACGGCGTGCATTCGCTCGCCGACCGCATAAACTAGCGTCGAGCTCAGGGGTTAAATGACACACGAAGAACGCGAAGCGGTAGCCGAACGTGCCGTGACCGACGGCAAACGCAAGTCCCGCGGCTGGAAGCTCTTCATTCGCGATGTGCTCGTCATCTTTCTCGCGGCTCTGCTCATTTCGTTCCTCATCAAGACGTTCCTCGTTCGGTCGTTCTACATACCCTCGTCGTCGATGGAAAACACTCTGCACATTGACGACCGCATCATCGTCAATCAGCTCACGCCGGATCTCATGCCGATCGAACACGGCGACATCGTGGTATTTCGCGACCCGGGTGGGTGGTTAGCTCCGACGGTTCAGCCTCCCGTCAACTGGTTCGTCGGCGGTGTCGACGCCGTTCTCGCATTCGTGGGGCTCAGCGCGCCAGACAGCAACGATCACCTCATCAAGCGCGTTATTGGACTTCCCAGCGATGTCGTCGTATGTTGCAACGACTTCGGGCAGCTGACCGTCAACGGATTCCCCCTCGAAGAGCCGTACATCACGGTTCCCGATGACGTCACTAAAGCGACGAGAGACGACTTCAGCGTGACGGTTCCGGATGACTCGTTGTGGGTCATGGGCGACAACAGGTACAACTCCGCCGACTCGTCCTTCCACCGCAATGACCCGACGGGTGGATTCGTTCCGCTCGACAATATCGTGGGTCGTGCGCTGTTCATCAGCTGGCCTGCGAACCGCTGGGTGTGGCTCGATAACTACCCAGTCACGTTTAGTGGAGTGAGTGAATAGGTGCCCGTCGCCGACCCGAGCCTCGATGTGGAGCGATCGCTTCACGAAACCGGGGCGAGGTTCGTCATTGGGTGTGACGAGGTAGGTCGTGGGGCGATTGCTGGGCCCGTCGCGATCGGACTCTCGGTAGTCGATTCACGTGTCGCAGCTCACCCGGCGGGACTTCGCGACTCGAAGATGTTGAGTGAAAAGCGCAGGGAGGCCCTGTCACCGCTCGCGACCGCGTGGTCGGTGCACTCGGCGATCGGACTCGCGACCGCGGCCGAAGTCGACGAACTCGGAATCATCGCGGCGCTCGGGCTCGCAGGCAAGCGCGCCCTTGCCCAGTTGCACCACGTTGGCGTGCCGATTCACGAGAGCGTCGTGTTGCTCGACGGTGCGCACGACTGGTTGACGCCGGCGCTGTCAAAACCGCCGCGCGTTCACTTGCGCGTCAAAGCCGATCGCGATTGTGCTTCGGTTGCCGCGGCATCCGTCATCGCAAAAGTTCATCGAGACAGAATCATGATTGAAGCGGATGCTGCGTTCCCCGGGTATGGCTGGAGCGGCAACAAGGGCTACGGCTCGAGTGAGCACTTCGCGGCGATCGCCGTGCTCGGGCCGACCGCGATGCATCGCCGCACGTGGTTGCGCGCTGGCGCGCTGGAGCTGAACCCGGCCGGTTGACTGCTCGCGCGAGCGATTGTA
>JANOOQ010000155.1:0-8127 GCA_031421515.1 Leifsonia sp. | reverse complement strand
CACGCCATGACGGCCGTCTTGCGCCTCGAGCTCGCTGGTGAGCCGATCCGTGTCATCGAGGTCGCGCCGGGAATGGTCAAGACCGATGAGTTCGCGCTCGTGCGCTTCTCAGGCGATCAAGCGCGAGCCGACGCCGTCTACGACAACGTGCCCGACCCGCTCTATGCGCGCGACATCGCCGAGTCGATCGTTCACGCGATCGAGTTGCCGCCGTTCGTCAACCTCGACCTTGTAACGGTCAAGCCCGTCGCGCAAGCCGCGCCACATAAGGTCGTTCGCGGCGAGCTCAAGCCTCGCTAGACCTCGATCTCGCCGCCGACAGTACGCAAGTGCTCGCGGAACGTGAGCTCGGGATTCGAAGTTCGAGCCGTGAGAAAGTCGGCGAACCGCACTTGCTCGCGCAGCGAGACGCCGTCGCGAATCTTGAGTGCCTGACGCTGCTCGGTGTCGCGAATCGCCTCCGCCGTGTCGAACAGGTCGGCACACTTGTCGAAGGGGAGAAACACGACGCCGTCGTCATCGGCTGCGACGAAATCGTCACGCGTTACGACCCATTCGCCGACTCGGGCCCGGTCGAGCGCGAGCTTCGGTCGGGCATCCACGCGCAATGGACCGGTCGAGATGCTCCCCATGCTGAAGAGGGGAATGCCGATCTCGATGATCTCGACCGTGTCGCGGTGGAGCCCCCAAATCACGATTCCCGCGAGTCCCGCCGAATGAGCTTCGGCCGCGAGAAGGTCCCCGATGCAGCTTTCATCGAGGCGCCCGCGGTTGTCGGCCACGAGCACGTCACCCGCAGCTGCCGAATCGATCGCCTCGAGAAACACGTCGACGCTACCAACGTGGGTCGCAGGTCGGGCGCGGCCGGCGAGTCGCGTTGCCGAGCGGATGCCGTGCACAGCCGTGGGAGCGCACCGCACTGTGACCCCCTCGCGAACGCACGCGTCCGCGAGGTGTGCCGTCGTGAGGGTCTCGAACCGCGCGGCGAATTGCTCAGTCACTGCTCGCGCTTTCCGTCACCCCTGCCTCGGCCATGAGTTCGGCGTCAACATCGGCGAACGCGAGCTTGGGTACGAGGAAGAGCAACACGGCGGCAACGAGTGCACCGACACCGCAAATCGTGAAGACCGTCAAATAGCCGAACAGACTCGATGCGGTCGCGGTTGCCGCTCCGGCGACGCCCGCCGTGAGTACGATCGCGAAGACCGCGGAAGCGAATGAACCGCCGATCGTCTTCGTCGTGTTGGTGAGAGCGGTCGAGATGCCGGTCTGTCCGCGAGGTGCCGCCGCCGCTGCCGCTGACGGAAGCGCTCCGACGAGAGCGCCTGAGCCGAGACCCGCGACCGCCATGTTGATGAAGGTCGTCAAGACCGTTGAATGGAATGGCAGGAACAGCAAGTAGCCCGTCGCAACGAAGAACGTCGCGATGATGAGGGCGACGCGCGGGCTCGTCCACCTCGACAAGCGCGGGAAGATGAGCGCCCCGATGATCATCGACACGAGGTAGGCACCGATGAGGTTCGAGATGTCTGAGGCTTCGAGCCCGAGGCCGTACCCGTTGACGGGGTCGGTTCCCGCAAACGTTGCGAGCGGTGCTTGAGCTCCCAAGAGGCTGATCCCGACGAGCCCGGCCGTGAGTTGCACGGGCCACATCGTCGGTTGGCGCAGAACTCGAAGATCGATCGCGGGGTCTTTGCGGCTCAATTCGAAGCGCCCCCACGGAATGAACGTTGCAACGCCCGCGACCATGAGTGCGTACACCCACCACGTCTCGGGACCATTGATGCGCAAGAATGTGAGCCCCGAGGTGATGAGCAAGAGGCCGATCGTGAGTCCGACGAAGCCGCGAAGGTCGAGCGTGCGACCGGGGAGCGGAGTGGACTCGGGCACTCCAAACAGGATCGCGAAGAACACGAGCGTCACTGCGACGGCTGGCACCATGAGGGTCGTACGAACATCCCCTCCGAGCGCTGCAAAAATGCGTCCAGCGCTCAGCGCTCCGATGATCGCGCCGACCTGGAGCGCGACGACGAGGTATCCAGCGGCCCGGCGAGTTTGAGAGGCTCCCGTGCGCGTTACGCGTCCGCGGTCAAAAATGAGGGCGACCTCGAGCGGGAGCCACACGACATAGAACCCTTGAAGCGCCCACGCGATCAGAAACATCGTGAAGTCGCCCGTAAACGCCAGTGCCCACGTCGCGGCTGCTGTGAGCACTGTCGAAATGAGCAAAATACGCTTGTGGCCGTGCATGTCGCCGAGCTTTGCGAGAATCGGCACGGCGATCGCGCTCAGAAGCAATTGAGCCGCCTCGAACCAGTTGAAGTCCGCGTCTCGGATGCCCAAGTGTTCGACGAGGTCGGGGATCAGCGGGACGTAAAACCCCTGCAGGATTCCACTCACAATCTCGACGAGAAACAGGTATCCGACGAGCCCGAACGTGATGGCCCCGGCCTTACCGCGCAGCAGTGACATGAACGGATGCTATCGCCTGGCGGCTCGCTACGCTCGAGTTGTGACACCGCTTTCTTTCGACCGACAGATTGCCCCCGACTGGGCGAGAGCCCTCAAACCCGTCGCGAGAGACATCGACCGGATCGGCGAATTCTTGAGTGCGGAGACCGCAGCGGGCCGTCCATACCTTCCCGCGGACGACCTCATTTTGCGCGCCTTCCAGTTTCCACTCGCAGACGTGCGCGTGCTCATCGTGGGTCAAGACCCCTACCCGACGCCCGGGCATCCAATCGGTCTGTCGTTTGCAGTCGACAAGACGGTTCGACCGTTTCCCCCGAGCCTGCGCAACATCTACCGCGAGCTCGAGGACGACCTCGGTATCACCGCGGCCCCACACGGTGACCTAACGGAGTGGGCAGCGAACGGGGTCATGCTTCTCAATCGAGTGCTCACGGTGCAATCGGGCGCCGCGGGCTCGCATCGCGCTGCAGGGTGGCAATCCGTCACAGACGCCGCCATCACGGCCCTCGTGGCTCGACAGCGCCCACTCGTGGCAATTTTGTGGGGCCGGGATGCCGCGGGCGTGAAGTCGCTGTTAGGCCGAACTGCCACAATCTCGAGTGCTCACCCGAGCCCACTTTCGGCGCGGCGAGGATTTTTCGGCTCACGCCCATTTAGTCGCGCGAACGACTTGCTCGCGTCTCAAGGCGCACCCTCGATCGATTGGCGACTCACGTCGTAAGCTCGAACAATGGTGACGGGAGCGACGATCGAGTTTCGTGGAATCACGAAGCACTTCGGGTCGGTGCAAGCCGTAAACGACCTCACGTTCACTGTCGAGCCGGGTGTGGTCACGGGCTTTCTTGGACCCAACGGCTCGGGTAAGACGACGACGCTACGCATGCTCCTCGGGCTCGTAACACCGACGAGTGGCATCGCAACGATCGGCGGCTCTGCCTACCGCGACCTCGAGCGACCGCTCTCGACCGTCGGCACGGCGCTCGAGGCATCGAGCTTCCATCCCGGCAGGTCCGCGCGAAACCACCTCGCCGTTTACGCGGCCGCGGAGGGGATCAGTTCGTCGCGAGTCGCTGACGTGCTCACTCGCGTAGGTCTCGGGGAATACATGGACCGTAGAGTCGGTGGGTACTCGCTCGGCATGCGGCAGCGCTTGGGACTCGCGTTCGCCCTTCTCGGCGATCCCGGCGTACTCGTGCTCGACGAACCAACAAACGGGCTCGATCCCGAAGGGATTCGTTGGATGCGCGGCTTCTTGCGAGGTCAAGCCGACGAAGGGCGCACGGTTCTGATCTCATCCCACGTGTTGTCTGAAGTGCAGCAGAGCGTCGATCGAGTCGTCATCATTTCGCGCGGACGATCCATGTACGAAGGCTCGCTCGAGAGCCTCGAGGCAGGATCGGTCGTGCACATCGATTCACCCGATCGCTCGGCGCTCGCTAAAGCACTCACTTCGGCGGGTGCCCGCATCGAGACGACGGATGCCGCGCTCCTCGCCACGGGAATCTCCGTCGAGCGCGCGGGAGCAGCAGCGTTCGCCGCCGGCGTCGTGCTGACCCACCTCTCGGTCGAATCGGTCGGGCTCGAGCAAGTGTTTCTCGAGCTCGTGGGCACCGCGTCGCAGCCCACATCGACGGGCGGCGACGCGTGATCGGCGCGATCAAGGCGGAAGCGCTCAAGCTCACAACCGTGCGGTTGTGGTGGGTGCTCGCGCTCGTGCTCATTGGTTACGTCGGCTTCACCGCGGGACTGCTCGCTGGACTCTTCGGCGCGCTCGGGGAGCAAATGACGGCGAGCCCAGGCGCGCCTCAATTGCCCGACGACCAGTTGCCGCCCTTGATCTACAGCACGGCGACAGCGGTCGGCTACGTTTTTCCCCTCATCCTCGGCACGCTCAGCGTCACGGGCGAGTTTCGCTACCAGACCCTGACTCCCACGTTCCTTGCGACACCACGTCGCGGCGCAGTGCTCGCCGCGAAGCTTGTCGTGTTGAGCGTCGCTGGTGCCGTGTTCGGTGTCGTGGGAGCCGCGGCATCCATTGGACTCGGCGCTTCGATTCTTAGCCTCACGGGGATCGACCCGGCACTCGATAGCCCCGACACCTGGGTGCTCGCGGCCCGCATGGTGCTCGCTATGGCACTGTGGGCGGTCATCGGGGTCGGACTCGGCACGCTCATCCCGAACCAAATTACGTCGATCGTCGTGGTTCTTGCATTCACCCAATTTGTTGAGCCGATACTGAGGCTCGGCACATCGATTTGGGAGTGGACCGCACAGATTGGCAAGTTCTTGCCCGGTGCGGCAAGCGACGCGTTGGTTGGGTCGAGCGTCTTTACGTCACTCGGTGTCGGTACGACCGAGGTGCAGACGCTCGAGTGGTGGCAAGGTGGACTCGTGCTTCTCGCAATTGGTTGTGGAGTGGCGGCTGCCGGCTGGGCAACAACGTGGCGGCGTGATGTCACGTAGACCGACGCGATCGACGACGGGAGGGCGCTAATGCTCGAAGAGGAATATGAACCTCGTCGCCAGTTGCCGCCGCACTTGAAGCCCGCGCCGAAGCCCGAGACGCCCTTCGACTTCACGATTCGCGATGTCACACCGGCCGATTTGCCGAGCGTGCGCGAGATCTACAACCACTACGTCATGAATTCGACCGTGACGTTCGACGAGACCGCGATGTCTCTCGCGACGCTCCGGCGCAAGTACATGAAGATGCAAGTGAAGAAGATGCCCTTCATCGTCGCCGAAAACCCGGAGGGGCAATTGCTCGGCTATGCGTACGTGTATCCGTGGAAAGAGAAGGCGGCGTACCGCTACACGGTCGAGAATTCGATCTACTTGGGCCCCGCATCCACCGGCAAGGGGCTCGGCAAAGACCTGCTCGCCGCACTCATCGAGAAGTGTCGTGAAGCGGGCATCAAAGAGATCATCGCCGTCATCGCCGACAAGGGCGCAGAGGCGTCGATCGCGATGCACGCGAACTTCGGTTTCAAAGAAATCGGTCACATGGGCAAAGTCGGCTTCAAGTTCGACCGCTGGCTCGGCACTGTCCTCATGCAGAAATCGATCAAGTAGGCGGTCATGACAACACCCGTTCAATTGCGTCTCGTGGTCGAGACGGAAGACTTCGACGCGGCGCTCGCCTTCTACCGAGATCACCTCGGGCTACCCGAGCGCGAGTCGTACGAGGGTGATGGGGGAGCGCGCGTCGTGATCCTCAGCGTCGAGTCAGCGACACTTGAACTCGCCAACCCAGCGCAAGTGCGGCTCATCGATTCGGTCGAGGTGGGGCATCCCGCATCGCGACCGTACCCATTGAGCATTCGAGTTGCATTTGAGGTAGCGGATGCCGCGGCAACAACCACGACGCTCGAGCAAGCAGGGGCAATCGTTGTCGCCCCACCCACGATCACGCCGTGGCGCTCCCTCAACTCGAGGCTAGAAGCACCAGGCGGACTGCAGCTCACAGTGTTTCAGGAGCTCGACTAGCTCGTCAGCGAGGCATTGGCGTGTCGACGCCCACCAACAAGGCCGATTTCTGCCACAAAGCGGGGCCGATTCCCGGCACGCGAGCGCTCCAGTGTGTGCGCCCGTTCGGCGTGAAGTGGTCGAAGTACGTGCCGTTCTCGGCGTCGACCGTGGTTACCGTCGCGAGGTGTACGAGGGGTGCAGCGCCTTGCGCGGGCGTAAGGCCAAGTCGACCGTGTGTGAGTGCATTGCCGAGCCGCACGGCGCGTGTGTCCACGCCAAACTCGGTTGCGACATACCCGGGATGATACGAATACGATTCGACGCTCGACCGCGCGGCGAGCTCGCGCGCAAAGACGATGGTCGCGATCTTGCTCGTACCGTATGCTCGCCAGCCACCGAGCCACGGGCGGGCGTCGAAGTGAAGATCATCTAGTCGAAGATTGCCCATATTGTTGCCGATGCTTGCCGTTGCGATCACTCGAGCGCCGCTTGCTTCGAGAGTCGATAGCAATAGCGTCGTGAGCAAGAACGGCGCGAGGTGATTGTGCTGAATCGTCTTCTCGAAGCCGTCCGCGGATACTCCGCGCTTGTGCACGAGGCCGCCCGCATTGTTCGCGAGAACATCGATTTGTTCGAAGCGTTCGAGGATCGAGTCGGCGAGTCGTCGAACATCGTCGAGCCGATCAAAATCGGCGATGAACGGCGTGCCTCCAATTGCTTCCGCGACCGCGAGCGTTCGGCTCGGGTTTCGGCCGACTACCGCGACATCCCAACCAGCGGATGCAAGGCTCGCAGCCGCGCTCGCGCCAATGCCCGAGCTCGCTCCTGTGATTACCGCGGTTCGAGTCATACGTAGCCGCCTTTCTTGAGGCCCGCTTCGATCTCGAAGCGATTCTTCAAGGGGTCTTGACCTGCTGCGAGGTAGAGCGGGATGAACGCAAGCCCATACTTGCGCCACTGCGCTCGGTGCACGGCTTCGTGCTCCAGGATCGAAGGGTTGATGTTGTTCTTCGTCAGAAACACCGCGCCAATAGTGGTGCCGCCGCGACCAAACGTCCACCGTGGCATTCGAGCCGCTACGACGACTCCGCCGGCACGCTTGACGTGGCCGAGGCCCATGACGGCACCCCACACGAACCCCGAGACGGTCGCGAACCAATACCCGGGACGCGCGACGATGGGGTGCAGCATCACGGCACGCAACCAACGGACGCGCCGCAGAGAATCGACAATGCCCCCGATCCCCGTCTTCGTCATACTTCGCACAATACAGTGGCTGCATGGCTCGACCGATCCAGCGCGTAGCGATGGTGTCGATGCACACCTCTCCCACAGCGCAACCGGGATTCGGCGATTCCGGCGGGCTCAATATCTCAGTGCTCGCTCTCGCCGAGCACCTTGCGTCCAGGGGGATCGAGGTTGAGCTCGTTACACGCGCGATCGGCGAGCCGAGTCGCGTCGAGGTTACGGCGGGTGTCACCGTGCACTCGCTCGCGGCGGGCGACGCGACATCCGTTCGCAAAGAAGAACTTCCCGCACTCACCGACGAGTTTGGAGAAGCGTTCGCCAGGTTTGCTCGCGGCGCGCCCGTCGACGTCATCCACGCGCACTATTGGCTCAGCGGAATCGCCGCGCTGCCCGCTGCAATCGAACTCGGCATTCCTCTCGTTCAGAGCTTTCACACGCTCGCGGCGATGAAGAGTGCTGCGACGGATGCCCCGCCCGAGTCATCCACGCGGGTACACAGCGAGGCGTTCCTTGCGGGGCAAGCCGACGCCCTCGTCGCATCATCTTCTGCCGAGGCGACCTCGCTCATCGATCTCGTTGGAGCTCCAGCAGACCGCACGTGGATCGTGCCACCCGGTGTCGACACCGATCGATTCGCGCCGAGGTCGGTCGAAGAGCATGCTGCCACGCGCCGAACGCTCGGGCTCGACGCCGAGCGTCCGATTGTCATTATTGCGGGGCGGGTACAGCCGTTCAAGGGTCACGAGCTCGCGGTACGGGCGATCGGCGAGCTTCGAGCACTTCGCGGCTGGGCACCGTTACTCGTGGTCGCGGGGGAGGCAACTCCGGGGGAGGAGGCGTTCGTCTCAACGCTCCGCTCACTCGCGCTAGAACTCGGCGTGGCGGATGATCTCGCGTTCGTCGGCGCGCTCGACCGCGACGAGCTCGCTGGGCTTCTTG
>JANOOQ010000154.1:0-4209 GCA_031421515.1 Leifsonia sp. | reverse complement strand
CCTTCGCGGCTACCACTGCCGCGCCCTTGCGGGCCTACGACTACTTGGTCTCTCCGCGACGCGACTTCTTGAAGTCGCGCCCGCGAGTCGACTTTCCCCGGTCGTCGTTTTCTATCCGGAAACCGACGCGGGCGGGGAGCTTGGTCTCGGGGTCAACGAGAGCGATGTTGGACACGTGGATGGGTGCCTCCATCGTCTCGATTCCACCGGTCTTCGTGCCGCGCTGAGTTTGGCCGACCTTGACGTGCTTGGTGACGAAGTTGACACCCTCCACGATCACGCGGTTCTTCTCGGCTTGCACACCGATGACGCGACCTTGCTTGCCACGGTCTCCGCCGCGGTCTTGCGTCGGTCCAGAGATGACCTGAACGAGGTCACCCTTGCGAATGTTTGCCATTGTTACAGCACCTCCGGTGCCAACGAGATGATCTTCATGAACTTCTTGTCACGAAGCTCGCGACCGACCGGTCCGAAGATGCGGGTACCACGGGGGTCTCCGTCAGCCTTCAAGATCACAGCCGCGTTCTCGTCGAACTTGATGTACGAACCGTCAGCACGACGGGTCTGCTTGATAACGCGAACGATGACCGCCTTGACGACATCGCCCTTCTTGACGTTTCCGCCAGGAATTGCGTCTTTCACGGTAGCGACGATGACGTCGCCAAGACCTGCGTAACGACGACCGGAGCCACCGAGAACGCGAATGGTAAGGAGTTCTTTGGCGCCCGTGTTATCGGCGACCTTTACTCTGGATTCCTGCTGCAGCATTACTTTGCCTTTTCGAGGATCTCGACCAGGCGCCAGCGCTTGGTAGCGCTAAGCGGACGGGTCTCGCTGATGACAACGAGGTCGCCGATGCCGGCCGTGTTGGCCTCATCGTGCGCCTTCACCTTGGAGGTGCGGCGGATGACCTTGCCGTACAGGGGGTGCTTTACGCGGTCCTCTACCTCGACGACGATGGTCTTATCCATCTTGTCGCTCGTGACGAGTCCACGACGCGTCTTGCGGTATCCGCGAGCGAGTTCGGCAGTAGCCGTCTTGTCTTCGACCTTAGCCATGGCTATGCCTCCTTCGTTTCTGCTGCGGTGTCTGTCGTGGCCTCGGCCGCATCATCCACCTTCGCTGCGCTCTTTGCGGAGCTAGTCTTCTTCGCTGCTTTGGCTGGTGCCTCGACAGGAACGGGTGTTGCCCGGATGCCCAGCTCGCGCTCACGGACGACCGTGTAGATGCGGGCAATGTCGCGCTTGACAGCACGAATGCGTCCGTGGCTCTCGAGTTGACCCGTCGCGGACTGGAATCGAAGGTTGAAAAGTTCTTCCTTCGCCTTCTTCAGTTCGTCAACGAGTCGCTCGTCTTCAAATGTGTCGAGCTCAATTGGTGCGAGCTCCTTGGATCCGATCGCCATTATGCGTCGCCCTCCTCGCGCTTGATGATGCGTGCCTTGAGGGGCAGCTTGTGAATGGCACGCGTGAGTGCTTCACGAGCGATGGTCTCACTGACACCACTGAGCTCGAACAACACGCGACCTGGCTTGACGTTGGCGACCCACCACTCCGGCGAACCCTTACCGGAACCCATGCGGGTTTCGGCCGGCTTCTTCGTCAGCGGGCGGTCGGGGTAGATGTTGATCCACACCTTTCCACCACGCTTGATGTGACGGGTCATCGCGATACGCGCTGCCTCGATCTGGCGGTTCGTGACATATGCGGGCGTGAGCGCCTGGATGCCGAATTCACCGAACGAGACGACCGTGCCGCCCGTGGCGTGACCGCTGCGACCTGGGTGGTGCTGCTTGCGGTGCTTGACCTTACGTGGAATCAACATTGTTATGCCTCAACTCCTGCAGCGACCGGTGCGTCTGCCTTGGGGGCAGCCGTGCGGCGCGGTGCGCTGTCGCGGCGTTCGCCGCCACGGTCATCGCGTCGTTCCGGTCGGGTTGACTTCTGGGTGGCCTGCTCGCGAGCGAGCTCCTTGTTCGTGATGTCACCCTTGTAGATCCAGACCTTCACGCCGATGCGGCCGAACGTCGTCTTTGCCTCGTAGAAGCCATAGTCGATGTTGGCGCGCAAGGTGTGCAGCGGAACGCGACCCTCACGGTAGAACTCGCTCCGACTCATCTCAGCACCGCCGAGTCGACCCGAGACCTGGATACGAACACCCTTGACGGAACCAACGCGCTGAGCGCCCTGGAGGCCCTTGCGCATCGCGCGACGGAAAGCGACGCGAGCAGAAAGCTGCTCGGCGATTCCCTGGGCGACGAGTTGCGCTTCGGCTTCGGGGTTCTTGACCTCAAGGATGTTGAGCTGGATCTGCTTGCCCGAGAGCTTCTCGAGGTCGGCACGGATGCGCTCGGCCTCGGCGCCACGACGGCCAATCACGATGCCCGGGCGGGCGGTGTGAATGTCGACGCGAACACGGTCACGAGTGCGCTCGATCTCTATGCGAGCAACGCCCGCACGGTCGAGGCTCGTCTTGAGCAAGTTGCGGATCTTGATGTCCTCGGCGACGTAGTCGCTGTAACGCTGACCTGCCTTGGTGCTGTCAGAGAACCAACGCGACACGTGGTCGGTCGTGATTCCCAGACGGAAACCGTAGGGGTTTACCTTCTGTCCCATTACTTCTTCCCTGCCTTCTTGGAGGCCTTGACAACATCGGCTTCAGCCGGCGTGGCCAGCACGATCGTGATGTGGCTCGTGCGCTTGAGAATCTGGAAGGCCCGTCCTTGAGCACGCGGTTGGAACCGCTTCAAGGTCGTTCCCTCGTCGACAAAGGCTGCCGAAACGAACAAGTCTTGTTCGTCGAGGTAGCTGTTCTCGGCATCAGCCTTCACGCGAGCGTTCGCAATTGCGGACGCAACGAGCTTGTACACGGGCTCGCTCGCGCCTTGCGGTGCGAACTTCAAGATTGCCAGTGCTTCATGTGCCTGCTTGCCGCGGATCAAGTTAACAACTCGACGAGCTTTAGTGGCAGTGACGCGAATGTGCTTCACGCGAGCGATGGATTCAACCATTAGCGGCGACGCCCCTTCTTGTCGTCCTTCTCGTGTCCACGGAAGGTGCGGGTGGGCGAAAACTCGCCGAGCTTGTGGCCCACCATGGTCTCGGTGATGAACACCGGGATGTGCTTGCGACCGTCGTGCACCGCGATGGTGTGACCCAGCATTACTGGGATGATCATCGATCGGCGCGACCAGGTCTTGATCACGTTCTTGTTACCGGCTTCGTTCGCCTTGACAACCTTTTGCAGGAGGTGGTCGTCGACGAAGGGGCCCTTCTTCAGACTGCGTGGCATCTTCTGACTCTCCTACTTGCGCTTCTTGCCGACATTGCGGCGACGAACGATGAGCTTGTCACTCGGAAGGTTGCGCTTACGCGTGCGACCTTCCTTCTGGCCCCAAGGAGAGACGGGGTGACGTCCACCGGACGTCTTACCTTCTCCACCACCGTGGGGGTGATCAACGGGGTTCATGGCGACACCACGAACGGTCGGGCGAACGCCCTTCCAACGCATACGGCCGGCCTTACCCCAGTTGATGTTCGACTGCTCGGCATTACCGACCTCGCCGATCGTGGCGCGGCAACGAACATCCACATTGCGGATTTCACCCGAAGGCAAGCGCAACTGGGCGTAGGGGCCGTCTTTAGCGACAAGGCGAACGGATGCACCGGCCGAGCGGGCCATCTTGGCACCGCCACCGGGGCGCAGCTCGATCATGTGAATGACGGTACCGACGGGGATGTTACGCAGCGGCAGGTTGTTGCCCGGCTTGATGTCGGCCGAGGGACCCGACTCGATGATGTCGCCCTGGTTGAGCTTGTTCGGAGCGACGATGTATCGCTTCGTTCCATCAACGAAGTGCAAGAGCGCAATGCGCGCCGTGCGGTTCGGGTCGTACTCGATTTCGGCAACGCGCGCGTTGATTCCATCTTTGTCATTGCGCTTGAAGTCGATCACGCGGTACTGGCGCTTGTGGCCACCACCGATGTGACGGGTCGTGATCCGACCGGCATTGTTACGACCACCGGTTTTGGGTAGCGGACGAAGAAGCGACTTCTCCGGGGTCGAGCGGGTGATCTCGGCAAAGTCTGCAACCGAGGAACCGCGACGACCTGGAGTCGTGGGCTTGTACTTACGAATAGCCATTGTTGTCTCTCCTCAGTCCCTAGCCGACAGCCGTGAAGATGTCGATGGAACCGGCCTTGAGGGTCA
>JANOOQ010000153.1:0-3229 GCA_031421515.1 Leifsonia sp. | reverse complement strand
TTCGAAGACTACGACCGTGAGGTCGAGCTTGCGCTGTACCGGGAGTATCGGGATGTCGTGAGTCAGTTCCGCTATGTCGTTGAGACGGAGCGCCGCTTCTATCTCGCGAACGAAGTCGAGCTCGTTCGTCAAGATACCGAGCATGACTTTTACTTCGAACTCACGATGAATGACGTGTGGGTGTGGGACGTTTACCGCTCGGATCGCTTCGTCAAGAGCGTTCGCGTCTTGACCTTCAAAGACGTCAACGTCGAAGAGCTGTCGTCAAAAGAGCTCGAACTCCCCAAAGAGCTCGCGCTCGACGAATAGCGTGTTTTCAGCAATCGGCGCGGGCTTCGGGCTCGGGCTATCCCTGATCATCGCGATCGGTGCGCAAAACGCGTACGTGCTTCGTCAGGGCCTTCGGCGTGAGTACGTGCTTGCTGTCGTGGTCGTGTGTGCGGCATCCGACGTCATCTTAATCTTCGCGGGAATCGCGGGGCTCGGCGCTCTCATCGAGCAAGCCGGCTGGGCGCTCGCTGTCGTTCGAGTCGCGGGGGCGGCGTTTCTCACGTGGTACGGCATTCGCTCGGCGCGTCGAGCCATCAAGCCAGGCGTACTCGAGACAAGCGAAGCGGGCGAGCGGATTACTCTCGCCCCCGCCATCTCGACGGCCCTCGCTCTCACCTGGCTCAACCCGCATGTCTACCTCGACACGGTCGTGTTGTTGGGATCCATCGGCGGAACCTACGGCGACTTGCGCTCGTGGTTCGGCCTGGGGGCGGCGATCGGCAGCATCGTGTGGTTTAGCGCGCTCGGGTTCGGCAGTCGCGCGCTGCGGCCGCTCTTCGCGAAACCGATCGCGTGGCGCGTGCTCGACATCTTCATCGCTGTCGTGATGTTCGTGCTCGCGGCGAGCCTCATCGTCGGATTGTTCGTGCACTAACTCCTCCACTTTGCCCAGGCGTTCGAGCTTTCCACAATCTCCGCGGATCACGGCTGCGGTCTGCTCGTGCGAGCGAATCTTGACGCATGGCAGCGAAAGACGAACTCGGCAAACGTGGTGAAGCGATCGCCGCGGCCCACTTGACTGCCGCGGGGCTCGAAGTAATCGACCGCAATTGGCGGTGCGCTCAAGGCGAAATCGACCTCGTCGTTCGCGATGGACTCGAAGTTGCGTTCGTCGAAGTGAAGACTCGGTCGAGCGCCCGGTTCGGGCATCCGCTCGAGGCAATCACGGCCGCGAAGCTCGCCCGATTGCGTCGCCTCGCTGCCGCGTGGTGCGAGGCACACCCGGGAGTGGCTCGAGCGATTCGAATCGATGCCGTCGCGGTCATAGCGCCGTTCGGCGGCCCCGTCGAGGTCGAGCATCTCGAGCGAGTCTTCTAGTGGCTATCGGGCGCACGCACGCGATCTCGCTCCTCGGCATTCACGGCGCGGTCGTCGAGATCGAGGCTGACATCACGAGCAACCTTCCCTCGTTCGTGCTCATTGGGCTCCCCGATCTCGCTCTTGGCGAAGCGAAAGATCGCGTTCGATCGGCGGCAATGAATTCGGGATGCCCGCTCCCGGGTCGCAAGATCACCGTGAACCTCTCGCCAGCCGCCCTGCCGAAACACGGTTCTGGGTTCGATCTCGCGATCGCCGTGTCGGCACTCGCCGCTGCCGGAACGATCTCGGCCGACTCGATAGACCGTGTGGTGCACTTGGGCGAGCTTGGGCTCGACGGTCGACTTCGGCCCATCAATGGCGTGCTTCCTGCCGTGCTCGCGGCGTCGCGCTCGGGGTTCGACACCGTCATGGTGCCTAGCGGCAACGCCGACGAGGCGCGGCTCGTTCCGGATATGCGCGTCATCGCCGTCGCTAGTCTTCGCGACGCGGCGATTTGGCACGGCGGAAAGTTCGACCCGGAGCCAGTCGAAGCCATCACTCGCCCCGAGCTCTCGACGCCCGAGGCGCTCGCAGGTGACTTGTCCGATGTCATTGGCAACGCCGAGACGATCGAGGCGATGCTCGTGGCTGCCGCTGGGGGACACCACGTCTTCTTGCTCGGGCCACCCGGCGCTGGCAAGACGATGCTCGCGTCGAGACTCCCTGGACTTCTGCCGGATCTCGACACTAGAGCGGCGCTCGAGGTCAGTTCCGTGCGCTCGCTCGCGGGGCTGCCCGTCGGCAGCAGCTTGTCGACCCGGCCGCCGTTCGAGAGTCCGCACCATACTGCTACGGCCGCTGCGCTCGTCGGGGGAGGCAGCGGGCTGATTCGACCGGGGGCCGCGGCGCGCGCATCCGACGGAGTCCTGTTTCTCGATGAGGCAAAAAATTAGTTATTCGCCAATGGATCTCTTTGTCCATCCAGGAAAATAACGAATATAATTATCGCGAAAGGTTCGGCCAGAGGCCAATCACACGCCCTTGAGCGCAGCGTTAGAGCATTCTTGCTCCGCTGCGCACGTCGGGAGTCCTCGCGATAGACCTGAGCTCTCGCGATCTACTTTCGACCGCTAAGGAGCAAGCCATGAAATTCATGGACATTATTGGCCGCGACCGCGGCTTCAATGTGGGGGCCGATGTCCTCACGACCACAAGCGACGGCGTACCCCTCAACTCCATTTGGGCCGAGTTCGTCCAGGCGATGGAAATCCAGAACAGTCGCCGCAACCTCATCGCACGCCTCTTCACCTTCGACACGACGGACGCGAGCGACCTGTTGCCCCTCGACGGCGGGAGCTGGGAGTTCGAGCAGGCCAGCGAGTTCGGGCAGCCAGTGGCCGGTCGTGCGATGCCCGCGCACTACCGCATCGGATTCCCGCTCGAATGGTTTGACACCACTAGTCGGTTCACGCGCAAGTTCCTCCGGGACGCGACTCGTGATCAGGTCGACACGCAGCACCGTGCCGCACTCGCTGCCGATAATCGACTTCTGTTCCGTAAGACGTTGACTGCGCTGACAACCAAGTCGGGGTCGACTTCGCGCCTCCAGAACGAGATCGGGATTTCGATCTACTCGCTGTACAGCGGGCTGAGCGATGACACTCCGCCTGAATTCGCTGGGCGCACCTTCGCGCCGGGTCACACTCACTATCTCGTGTCGGGCGCCGCAACTGTGGACGGACAGGATCTTGTCGACGCGATGGAACACATCCAGCATCACGGGTACGGGGCTGCCGACAGTGGCGATCGGATTGTCGTGATGGTAAACCCGGCACAGGGCACCACGATCCGAGGACTCAGGGTGGCGACCGGCTCACCT
>JANOOQ010000152.1:0-1595 GCA_031421515.1 Leifsonia sp. | reverse complement strand
CGCCCACCTCGAGGGGCTCAGGATCATCAGCCCCGACCTCCCCGGCTTCGGGGAGTCGACGCCACTCGTTGGCCACGCGCACGACATCGCGGGGTATTCCGCGTGGCTCGTGGCTTTCGTCGAAGCCCTCGGGCTCACGGGAGAAGCGGTGATTCTCGGGCATTCCTTCGGTTCGATCGTCGCGTCATCCGCTGTTGCAAACGGCCTTGCCACGCCGCGGCTGATTCTCATCAATCCGATCGCGGCGCCGGCGCTCGCCGGCCCCAACGCCTTCATGAGCCGCGTGACGCTGTGGTATTACCGCACGGGTCGTCGACTGCCCGAAAAGCTCGGGGCTGCGCTCTTGAGCAATTGGCTCATCGTGCGGTTCATGAGCGTGTATCTCGCGAAGACGAAAGACCCGGCGCTTCGGCGATTCATCCACGACCAACACCGCACGTACTTCAGCCGATACGCGAACCGCGACACGGTCGTCGAGGGGTTCGAGGCATCTATTAGTTCTGACGTCAGCATGTTCGCCGCGAAGATCACGGCACCGACCCTGCTCATCGGAGCGAACCAAGACCCCATCACGACGGTCGCCGCTCAAGAAGCCCTTGAGCACTTGTTTGCGGATGCCCGGCTCGAGATTCTCGAGGGCGTCGGTCACCTCGTGCACTACGAAAAGCCGCGAGAAGCTGCCGAGCACATCGTGGCGTTCCTCGGCGCGGGTCGAGTCGCGGCGTGAAGATCATCTTTGATTGTCGATACACGCGAATCGGTCGGCACGACGGCATTAGCCGGTACGGCGCTCGGCTCGTCGAGGAACTCGCGAAGCTGCATCCCGTCACGATGCTCATCTCGGACGAGAAGCAGCTCGACATGCTGCCGGCGCTGCCGTGGGTCATGGGCCCGTCGCCCATTGCGGCGAGCGAACCGTGGGTAGCTCGAACAGTGAACACGTTCGAGCCGGATGTCGTGTTCACGCCCATGCAAACGATGGGACCGGCCGGGCGCAACTACGCTCTCGTGACGACCGTGCACGACTTGATCTACTACACGCACCGTACGCCGCCGCGCGACCTCAACCCCGCGTTGCGTCTGTTGTGGCGCGGGTATCACTTGTGGTGGGGGTTCCAGCGCGCCGTGCTTAATCGCGCGGATGCACACCTCGTCGACTCGCAAACAACGCGTGACCTGCTGCAGCGCCACAAGATGACGCGCAACCCCATGCACGTCGTGCTGCTCGGCACGGAGCAACCCGCGACTGCGCCGGAGCGCACGATGCCGACGACGAAGACGCTCGTCTACATGGGTTCGTTCATGCCCTATAAGAATGTCGATCTCGTCGTTCGTTCGCTCGCCCAACTCGACGGCTACACGCTGCTGCTCATGAGTCGAATCTCGGATGCCGAGCGCGCACGACTCACCGCGCTCGCGCCCGCCGGCAGCATCGAGTTCGTCAACGGCGCGAGCGACGAAGTGTACGAAACCGCGCTCAAGTCGGCGACGGCTCTTGTGACTGCGTCTCGGGACGAAGGTTTTGGGCTTCCCGTCGTCGAGGCTCAAGCGCTCGGCACGCCCGTGTTACTCAACGACATCGCGATCTTCCGCGA
>JANOOQ010000151.1:0-1606 GCA_031421515.1 Leifsonia sp. | reverse complement strand
AAGGTCGTCTCCGTGACGGCGAGGGCCGTTTGGGCGCGCAGCGCGGAAGCGAAACCTAGAGGACCGAGCTCGAGTAGCCGCTGACGAGACCCTGCGGGTGCTGCGACCTCAAGGTCGACGACGGGAAGTTTTACGCTCGGGTCGATGAGGCCGTCACCCGACCCGTTGGGTTGATTCACGGTGACTTCAGCGAGCCAATTGAGTGCTTTCGTGCCGCGGTCCTTCGACGCGCGACCGCGCAAGAGCCACGGGCGCTCCTCGATGAACGCCGTGCTCAGTTCGCCCGCGGCAAAGTCGGGGTCGTCGAGCACCGCCTGAAGGAACGGGATGTTCGTGGTGACGCCACGCAAACGGAACTCTGCGAGCCCCCGCTTGGCACGCCTGACGGCCGCAGCGAAGTCGCGCCCGCGGCACGTCATCTTCACGAGCATCGAGTCGAAGTGCGGCGAGATTTGTGCCCCCGCAGCGACAGTGCCTCCATCGAGACGGATGCCCGCTCCGCCCGGCGAGCGGTAGGTCGTGATCTTGCCCGTGTCCGGGCGGAACCCCGACGCCGGGTCTTCCGTCGTGATGCGGCACTGGAGTGCCGCGCCGCGCAGCTGCAGATTCTCCTGCAGGAGTCCGAGTTCGGCGAGGGACTCGCCGAAGGCGATGCGCATTTGGGACTGCACGAGGTCGACGTCGGTCACTTCCTCCGTCACGGTGTGCTCGACCTGGATGCGCGGATTCATCTCGATGAAGACGTGCTTGCCCTTGCGCGCGCCCTCGGTGTCGAGCAGAAACTCGACGGTGCCGGCGTTGACGTATCCGATCGACTTCGCAAACGCGATCGCGTCGCGATACATCGCTTGGCGCGTCTTCTCGTCGAGATTGGGGGCGGGAGCAATCTCGATGACCTTCTGATGGCGGCGCTGAACGGAACAATCGCGCTCAAAAAGGTGGACGGTCTCGCCGTGCGCATCCGCGAGAATCTGAACTTCGATGTGACGCGGTCGCACGACGGCTTGCTCGAGAAACATCGTCGGATCGCCAAAGGCGCTGTCGGCCTCACGCATCGCTTCTTCGAGCGCACCACGAAGTTCGGCGTGCGTGTTGACTCGTCGCATCCCGCGACCGCCGCCGCCCGCGACTGCTTTGGCAAAGATGGGGAAGCCGATTGCCTCTGCTCCGGCAAGCAACTCGTCGATGTCTTTCGAGGCGGGTGTCGACTTGAGCACGGGAACTCCCGCGGCGATTGCGTGCTCTTTGGCCGTGACCTTGTTTCCCGCCATCTCGAGCACCGCAGTGGGTGGTCCGATGAACGTGATGCCAGCATCCGCTGCCGCTTGCGCTAGATCGGGGTTCTCAGACAAGAAGCCGTAGCCCGGGTAGATCGCGTCTGCGCCGCACTCCTTTGCGACGCGGATGATCTCTGCCACGTCGAGGTATGCGCGAACGGGATGCCCCTTCTCGCCGATCTGGTACGCCTCGTCAGCCTTGAGGCGATGCATCGAGTTGCGATCCTCGTACGGAAACACCGCGACCGTCTTCGCGCCGAGCTCGAAAGCTGCGCGCATCGCCCTAATGGCGATCTCGCCTCGGTTTGCTACGAGAATCTTGGTGAACA
>JANOOQ010000150.1:0-5801 GCA_031421515.1 Leifsonia sp. | reverse complement strand
AGGGCGGCGCGGAGGCGTTCCTCGAATTCAGGCGTCAGGTCGAGCTGAATCGAGCGAACGATTGCGTCGATGTTCTGCATGCGCGCCAGTATGCACCTAGAGGCGCACGTCGACAACTACTCGGCCACGCCCTTCGCCTGCGAGCATGCGCTCGGCGGCGGCTCGGGCATCCGCTAGTCCAATCGTTGACGTGATCAAATCTAGGAGGTCGCGGTCGATGTCGTGCGCGAGGCGAGCCCACGCGTCGAGTCGATCGGCGCGGGGAGTTTCGACCGAGTTGATGCCCACGAGCGAGACGGCGCGCAGGATGAGCGGGTATACGCTCAGCGGAACGTCAGCGGATTGCGCATTTCCGCACACCGCGACGGTCGCGCCATACTTCAGTTGCGCACTCACATTGGCGAGAGTCGCACCACCGACCGAGTCGATCGCACCGCCCCAGCGTTGCGCCTGCAGGGGTTTGCCCGCCTCGGAAAGGGTCGCGCGGTCGATGACTTCGCTCGCCCCGAGTTGCATTAAGCGCGCATGTTCCGATGATCGGCCAGTGGATGCCACGACCCGAAACCCCAGCCGCGAAAGCAGCATCACGGCGATCGAACCGAGCCCCCCGCCCGCGCCCGTAACAAGGATCTCGCCCGCGGCACCGGCGCGCTCGAGCGCCTTCACCGCGAGCATCGCGGTGAAGCCCGCAGTACCGATCGCCGCCGCTTGGCTCTGGCTGAAGGCCGCCGGAACGGGTACGAGCCACTCGGAGCTGACGCGAGCGCGCGAAGCGAGTCCCCCGTGGTGCGTTTCGCCGAGACCGCAGCCGTTGACGAGCACCCGATCGCCCTTGGCGAAGGCGGGCGCATCCGACCGGGCGACGACACCCATGAGATCGATGCCCGCGATGAGCCGTTGCGCTCGAACGATGCCGGGTCGACCCGCGAGCGCGAGTGCGTCTTTGAAGTTAAGGCTCGAGAAGTCGACGTCTACCGTGACGTCTCCTGGCATGAGTTCGCGTTCATCGAGGCTCTCCTCGAGTGAGACGAAGGCCTCCGCATCTTGCGGTCGGTTGACGACGATCGCTCGCACGATCAGCCGAAGAGGATCGCAGCCTCGTCGTAGCGCGACTGCGGCACAGTGTTGAGTTTGCCGAGAGCGTCTTCAAAAGCGACGTGCGTAATCGACGTTCCGCTGAGCGAGACCATCCGGCCCCAGCGAGCGTGAATAACCGAGTCGACCGCGGCCATTCCGTAGCGGGTCGCGAGCACGCGGTCGTATGACGTCGGCGTTCCACCACGCTGGATGTGGCCGAGCGTCGTCGCGCGCGTTTCGATTCCCGTACGTGACTCGATTTCGGGAGCAAGAACGTCACCGATTCCACCGAGTCGCGGGCGTCCGAACGCGTCGAGTCCGCGCTCGGAGTGTGCATCATCCATCGTGTCGAGCTTGAAGCCCTCCGCGACGACCACGAGCGGCGCGCGGCCACGGTCGTGAGCCGATTGCACCCACGCGACGATCTGCTCGATCGACGTCTTCTGCTCGGGGATCAGGATCGCGTGCGCGCCGGCCGCCATTCCCGAGTGCAAGGCGATCCACCCGACGTGCCGACCCATAACTTCGGCGACCATGCAGCGGCCGTGCGAGTCGCCCGTCGTGCGAAGTCGATCCATAGCCTCGGTCGCGATTTGCGTCGCGGTGTCGAAGCCGAATGTGTAGTCGGTGGCGGAGAGGTCGTTGTCGACCGTCTTGGGCACGCCGACGATATTGATCCCGGCATCCGTCAAGCGCTTTGCGGCCGCGAGAGTGCCTTCGCCACCGATTGCGATGAGCGATTCGACACCGAGGCGCTCCATGTTTTCGCGAACCTTCTCGGCACCACCGTCGCCCTCGAAGGGGTTTGTGCGAGACGTGCCGAGAATTGTGCCGCCTTGTTTGCCGATGCCTTGAATGTCTTTACGCTCGAGCCGCATGATGTCGCCCTCGACGACGCCGCGCCAGCCATCTTTGAAGCCCACGAACTCTTTGTCGTAGATCTGGATGCCCTTGAGAACTGCGCCACGGATGACCGCGTTGAGGCCGGGGCAGTCGCCACCGCTCGTGAGTATTCCGATGCTCATGCATCAATCATGCCGTGTTGCGGAATGCCCATAGTGCACACGGCGGCCTCAGCGCTAGAGTCGGGCTGCACGAGCTAATCGTGTGTTTCCCAACGATTAAGGAGTAAATATGACTGACGCTGCACCAGCACCCATGCCGCCCATGGCACCTGCTGCCTCCGATGGCAAGACGCTCGGCGTCATTGCGATCTTCGTGTCACTCTTCTTCAGCGTGATTGGCATCATCCTCGGCTTCGTTGCGAAGGGTCAGTCAAAGCGAGCGGGAGTGGCGAACACGCCAGCGACCGTCGCGATCGTGCTCGGGTTTATTGGCCTGATTGTTGGCGTGATTATCGTCATCGCGGTCGTAGCCGGCGGCGGTGCTCTCTTGGGGCAGTGCGCAGAATACGGCCCCGGCGTTCACGAACTGCCGAACGGCGTAACGCTCACCTGCGGTTAAGGAGCGAGGTAGTGGCGCCTCAAACGGGGCGCCACTATCCCCAAGAGAGGAAGGCGCACTCGTGTCGATGTTGAATGGCAAACCGATCGCAACCCCGAAAGTCGAGACCGCCGTGGTGACCCCCGCGTCGAGCGAATCCCAAACGGTCGGCACGATCGCTGGACTCGTTTCGATTATTCTCGCTATCGCACTCCCGCCCGCTGGCGCAATCGTCGGCGGGATTGCGCTGAATCAAGCCAAGCAGGGTGGATACCGGAATCCGCTCGCGAAAGCGGGACTCATTGTGGGGATTGTCCTGAGCGTTCTCATCGTTGTGATCATTGCGGTAAGTGTGGTGTTTAGCTTCTCGTTCTACAACGAGCTGATTCAGATCAGCTCCTAAATCCTCGTTATCGCTGCAACGTGTGAGCTTCGCAATAGATGACGGATGCCCCAGCGCACGTCTCGCACACGACAAGTTGCTCGCGGCACGAGGCATCCGCGCAGTTTTGCATGAGCTTCGTGGAACCCCCGCACTGACTGCACCGGCCGATCACTCCTGCTCGGTCCGAAAACTCGACCGACATTCTGTTGTCGAAGACGTAGAGCGAGCCTTGCCATAGCCCGTCGTCGCGATACGTCTCTCCGTATGTCGCGATACCGCCATCAAGTTGATACACCTCCGAGAACCCGCGCGAAATCATGAGACTCGAGAGCACTTCGCAGCGAATCCCACCCGTGCAGTACGTGACGATGGGTTCGTTCTTGAGGTGGTCGTACTTGCCGCTGTCGAGTTCGGCCACGAACTCGCGAGTGTTCGAGACGTCGGGAACAACTGCATCCCTAAATTTTCCGATCTGAGCCTCGAAAGCGTTTCGCCCGTCGAAGAAGGTCACGTTTTTCTCGGCGACGAGTTCGTGGAGTTGTTCGGGGCGCAGCCGAGTGCCGCCGCCTACGACGCCGTCTTTCGTGACCGTGAGCTCACCAGGGGCGCCGAAGCTCACGAGCTCGTCGCGCACCTTCACGTTAAGCCGAGGAAAGTCGTTGCCCTGACCCTCGCTCCACTTGAACTCGATCTTCTTGAATGGTGCAAACTCGCGCGTCTTGCGCACGTAGCGCTTGACGTTCTTGAGTTCCCCACCGACGGTGCCATTGATGCCGTCTTTCGACAGGATGATGCGCCCACCGAGTCCGAGCGACTCGCACAGATCGCGCTGCCACAACCGCACGGCCTCGGGGTCGGCGAGGGGAGTGAAGATGTAGAAGAGCAGAATCTTGGGAACAGCCACTCGTCAAGGCTACGGCTCGATCGTAGTTAGGTCGTCGGCCATCCGATGGGGTCGCCATCCATTGCGAGTCGCTCGAAGTATGGCCGTTGCGACGGAAAGTACTCGTCCATGCGCGGTGCGGCGTGTGAGCTGTGTGCCGCGACGAGTCGATCGAGAATGAACTCCCACATCGGTCCGACGTCGCCCGCGTGACGCGCGCCCGAGAGTCGGTGTGATGCGAAGACCGTCGTCGTGCCGCCGACCTCGGCGATCGACAGGTCGATGCGCCACGGTTGATCCCCCGCGACGCCCTCGAAGCGCACGCGTTCGTTGGGCTCGAGAACTGTCGTCGTGAGTGACTTGGGAGCGGGCATCCACTTGGCAAGGCGCGCTGGCACCGTGAGCCAGCGCCACACGTCATCGGCGGGGGCCACGAGGCGGCGCTCGATGAGAAGTTCGAGGCCTTGGCCGTCGCGCACGATTCGGCCGGTTGCTTGGATTCCCATGAATCGACCCTACTCAGGATGCCTCGAGCACGGCCATTGCCGCGTTGTGTCCGCCGATTCCGCTCACGCCGCCCCCGCGCTGTGCGCCAGCCCCGCACAAGAGAATTCGCGCGTGCGCCGTCGCGACGCCCCAACGCTCGGCGGGAGTCGAGAGGGGCGCGTCGTCCTCGGCGAATGGCCAATCGAGTGGGCCGTGGAAAATGTTGCCGCCCGGCATGTTGAGGGCGTGCTCGAGGTCGAGTGTCGTCTTCGTCTCGATCGTGGGGTTGCCGCCGGCGGTTCCACTGAGCCCCGTCGAAGTGTCCGTCAAGAGAAGGTCTTCGATGGGCTCGGCGAGCACCGAATTGAGCGACGCGAGCACGGCCGCCTGCAGTTCGGCTCGCATGGCGTCGTTATTGTGCTCAGTCACGAGACGGTCGGGCGTGTGCAACCCGAAGACCGTGAGCGTTTGTGCGCCACTCGCGCGAAGCTCGGGAGAGAGGATGCTCGGATCGGTGAGCGAGTGGCAGTAGATCTCGCACGGCAGGGGATTGGGAACACCGCCGCCCACCGCGGTCTCGAACGCGATGTCGAGTTGCGCGAAGGTCTCGTTGATGTGGAAGGTGCCGCCGAAGGCAGCTTCGGGAGCGACCGTCGTGTCCTTCAATCGAGGCAAGCGAGAGAGCAAGAGATTGACCTTGACTTGGGCGCCCTCGGGTTTGGGCCGACGGGTTTCGACAGGCTCAACCGGCCTTGCGGGCTCAACCGGCCTGGCGGGCTCAACCGGCCTGGCGGGCTCAACCAACAGCGAGTCGAGCACATACGGCGCGACGTTCGCGAGCACCCACGTCGCAGCGAGTGAGTGCTGCTCGTCACCGAGGCGGTAGGTGACTTCACCGTCGGGCGAAATCGACGTGACGGTCGCGCTAGAAATGAACTCTGCCCCTGCTGCTCGGGCGGCGCGCGCGAGCTCGCCCGTCACCGCGCCCATGCCGCCGACCGGCACATCCCAGTCCCCCGTGCCGCCACCGATGACGTGATACAAGAAACAGCGATTGCCTGCGAGGGTCTCGTCGATGTTGGGTGCGAAGGTGCCGATGAGAGCATCGGTAAGAACGACCCCGCGAACTAGGTCGCTCCGAAACGTGTTCACGATCGTCGACCCGATGGGTTGCTCGATGAGCGATTGCCACAGCCTGTCGTTGCCTACCGCGGCTTGGGCTTCCGTGCGCGTCAAGAGGGGTTCGGTCACGGTCGGGAAGAGCGCCCGCGCGACCTCAGCGGTGCCCGAGTAGAACGACGACCACGCCGCCGCGTCGGGACCGAGCGCGGTGGCGGTTGCCTCAGCATCCGCGTTGTCGATGAGCAATCCCGTCGAGGTGCCGGGTTCGGGCGTGTAACTCGAGTAGCGCCGTCGAGCGAGGGAGATGTCGAGCCCGAGGTCGCGGATGACACGGTCGGGAAGCAGTGACACGAGGTAGGAGTAGCGCGACAGCCGGGCATCCACTCCCGTAAAGGCCTCGGCGGA
>JANOOQ010000149.1:0-2013 GCA_031421515.1 Leifsonia sp. | reverse complement strand
GCGACGCCGCGTCGCGAGCCATCATGACGACCGACTCGAAGCCCAAGCGCTCGATCCGCACGGGCGAGGGTTTCACGATCGGCGGCATGGCGAAGGGGGCCGGGATGCTCGCTCCGGGGCTCGCGACAATGCTCGTCGTCATCACGACGGATGCGATCGTCTCGAGCGCCGACCTCGACACCGCGCTGCGCGAGTCCACTCGAGTGAGCTTCGACCGCTTGGATTCGGACGGGTGCATGTCTACGAACGATCAAGTGTCACTGCTCGCTTCCGGCGCCACGGGGGTTTCTCCCGCCCTTGCCGACTTCACGGCCGTGCTCACGGAGGTGTGCTTCGATCTCGCCGAACAGCTTCAGGCCGACGCTGAGGGTGCGAGCCACGACATTCACATTGAGGTCGTCAATGCTGCGTCAGAAGACGATGCAGTCGAGGTCGGTCGTTCGGTTGCGCGCAACAACCTGTTCAAGGCCGCAATCTTTGGCAACGATCCCAACTGGGGCCGAGTGCTCGCCGCGATTGGAACCACGGATGCCGCGTTCGACCCCTACGACGTCGACGTCTCGATGAACGGGGTGCGAGTATGCCACGCGGGCGCACCCGACCGACCGCGCACCGACGTCGATTTGTCTCCCCGCAGAGTGGACCTCTTGATCGATCTCAAGTCGGGTACCTCGACCGCGACAATCCTCACGAACGATCTCACGCACGACTATGTGCACGAGAACAGCACGTACTCCAGCTGATGCCGACTCCAGCGCAAGCGGCGGCGAAGGCCGCGGTACTCATCGAGGCACTGCCGTGGCTCAAGCGATTCCATGACGAGATCATCGTCGTCAAGTTTGGCGGCAATGCCATGATTCATGACGACCTCAAGCGCGCGTTCGCGCAAGACATGGTCTACTTGCGCCTCGCGGGCGTGAAACCTGTTGTCGTGCACGGTGGCGGTCCGCAGATCACTGCCGAGCTCACGCGTCGGGGCATCCCGAGTGAATTTCGTGGCGGTTATCGCGTGACGACCCAGGAGTCGATGCCGATCATTCGGCAAGTGCTTGCTGAGAACGTCGGCGGCGAACTCGTCAGCCTTATCAATGAGCACGGTTCGTTCGCGAGCGGGATCTCGGGCGACGAACACGACCTCTTTACTGGCGTGCGCCGCGAAGCAATGGTCGACGGTCAACCGGTCGACATCGGTCTCGTCGGTGAGGTGACCCAGGTCGCACCCGAGTCCGTGCTCGAGCTGCTCGCGGCGGGCCGAATCCCCGTCATCTCGACCGTCGCAGCGGGGCCGGATGGCTTGCTCAATGTCAACGCGGACTCTGCCGCTGCATCCCTCGCGATCGCGCTCAACGCTGCCAAGCTCGTCATCCTCACGGATGTCGCGGGACTCTACAGCGATTGGCCCAATCGGGACTCGCTCGTGTCGATCATCACTCGAAGCGAACTAGAGACCCTGCTTCCGAGTCTCGAATCGGGCATGATCCCGAAGATGACCGCGTGCCTCGAGGCGGTTGCGAGCGGGGTGCCTAAGGCCGCGATCATCGACGGTCGAACGCCACACTCGATTCTCATCGAAGTCTTCACGCAGCACGGCATCGGAACGGAAGTGGTACCCGATGACGTGGCGTGACGACTACTCGGCTCACATCATGAAGTCGGCGGCTCTGCCGTCGCTTCAGCTGGTGCGCGGCGAGGGATGTTTCGTATGGGACTCAGACGGCCGCAAGTATCTCGACTTTCTCGCGGGGATTGCCGTCAACGCGCTCGGTCACGCGCACCCCGCTTTCGTTGACGCAGTGAGCAGCCAAGCGGCGGCTCTCGCACACGTCTCCAATTACTTCGCGACGCCGCCGCAACTCGAGCTCGCCGACCGGCTGCTGAGGCTCAGCGGCGGCGACCGGGTCTTCTTCTGCAATTCGGGAGCCGAAGCGATAGAAGCGGCAATCAAGCTCGCACGACGCACGGGTCGCCCCCGAATTTTGTCGCTCATCAATTCATTCCACGGCCGCACGATGG
>JANOOQ010000148.1:0-3115 GCA_031421515.1 Leifsonia sp. | reverse complement strand
TCACGATCTCGGCGCTCATCGACTATCTGCAAGAGTGGCTCGCGTGGACCATTCGCCACACCTCGGGCTTCATTTGCGCTCCCATGACCAACGAACTCGCCGATCGGCTCGAGCTGCCGCTCATGGTGGTCGACAATCAAGACCCCCTCGGCACGGCGTACACCGTGACGGTCGATGCCGCCGATCGCCTCAGCACAGGCATTAGCGCTGCCGACCGCGCCCACACTTTGCGCGTTCTCGCAAACGTCGAATCGACGCCCGCGAGCGTGCGGCGCCCGGGACACATCTTGCCGTTGCGCGCCGTTAACGGTGGAGTTCGCGAGCGCGGCGGGCACACCGAGGCCGCGGTCGACCTCCTCAAGCTCGCCGGGCTCATCCCCGTCGGCGCGATTGGCGAGATCGTCACAGAAGACGGCGAAATGATGCGGCTTCCCGGGCTCATCGAACTCGGCGCTCGCGAGGGGATCCCCGTCATCACGATCTCGGCGCTCATCGACTATCTGCAAGAGTGGCATTGCGACGCCGACATCCCCGTGCATGTGCACATCCCCGAGAGCTCTCGCGTCATCTTCGAGGTCGAAACGAACGTGCCGACCGTGCATGGCGAGTTCCGCTTCCGCGCATATCGTGACCGGATGACCGGCGCCGACCATCTCGCGATCATCTCGGGTTACCCCACCAACGGAACGCTCATGCGAGTGCACTCGGAGTGCCTCACGGGCGAAGTGTTCGGCTCGGAAAAGTGCGAGTGCGGCCCCCAACTCGATGCAGCACTCGCGGCGATCGATAAGGATGGCGGCATCGTCATCTACATGCGCGGGCACGAGGGTCGGGGCATCGGTCTCGTCAACAAGCTCAAGGCCTACCGCTTGCAAGAAGAGGGACTAGACACTCTCGACGCTAACCTCGCGCTCGGCTTGCCTGCCGACGGTCGCGACTACAGTGCTGCCGTCGCGATTCTCGAAGACCTCGGAATCTCGGAAGTGCGAGCACTCACGAACAACCCCGAGAAGCTGCGCCAACTCGGCGAGCGCGGAATCAAAATCATCGATCGCGTTCCGCTCGTCGTCGGGGTCGGCGAATTCAACGAGGGGTACCTCGAGGCCAAGCGCGACCGCATGGGTCACGTGCTGCCCAACAGCGAGATTCTCGACGGCAAAGTGCTGTTGAGCCAGAACGGAGACAAGTAATGAGTGGTGCAGGTTCCCCCACGATTCACGCCGACGGCCGCGGACTCAAAGTCACGATCGTCGCGGGCCAGTGGCACGAAGAGATCACAAACGGTTTGCTAGCGGGAGCGCACCGCGCGCTCGAGGCTGCGGGTGTCGACGTGACCGAGATTCGCGTGCCCGGGAGCTTTGAGTTGCCCGTCACGTCGCGCGCGGCCCTCGACGCCGGCGCCGATGCCGTCGTCGCACTTGGGGTCATCATTCGAGGGGGTACTCCGCACTTCGAATATGTGGCGGATGCCGCAACGAGCGGCCTCACGCAAGTGTCGATCCTCACGGGCAAGCCCGTGGGGTTCGGGGTACTAACGCTCGACGACGAGCAGCAAGGGCTCGATCGCGCGGGGCTCCCCGGCTCGAAAGAGGACAAGGGCGCAGAGGCGGCGGAAGCCGCGGTAGCGACTGCCCTCGTGCTTCGCGAGCTTCGCGCCAAATAGCCGCTATTGTGGCGCTGTGAACGCACCTAACCTGCCCCCGGCCTTTACTCCGTTCGCTGAGCCGCACAGGAAGGTTCGAGCGGGTTGGATCACGCTCTTCGCTACCGCCTGGTTGGGAATCTGGATGGCACAGCTCGTGCCGATTCAGCTCTTGCTGCCGCTGCAGATAGACGTTCTGCTGAATTCGGGGCCGAAGTTCGGCATCCCGAATCCCGAGACCGACTGGATTCCGACCGTTATGGCGTTCGGAATCATTTCGGCGATTGCGGGTGCGTGTGCGCTCATCGCCTACCCCGTGACGGGTGCCATCAGTGACCGCACGGTGTCGCGTTTCGGCCGCCGTCGGCCGTGGATTTTCATCGGCACGCTCATCTTCGCGTTCTCGCTCGCGTTCCTCGGTGTTCAGACCGACCTCGTTGGCATCGCCATCACGTGGTCGCTCGCGCTCATCGGGTTCTGCATGCTCACGGCGGCGCTCACCGCGACGATCTCGGACCAAGTTCCCGTCGAGCAGCGTGGTTTCGTCTCTGGGTGGGTTTCGGCGCCGCAAGCGGGCGGAATCGTTCTCGGACTTCTTCTCATCACGACGATGGGACTCAGCATTCTCGTGGGCTACGTGGCCATGGCGATCGCCGTCATCGTGCTCGTCATTCCGTTCTTGCTCTTCATGCCCGACGAGGTCATGCCCAAGGTGCTTCGCCCCAAGCTGAGCTTCGGAAAGCTCTTGGCCGGATTCTGGATCAACCCCATCAAGCACCCTGACTTCGGCTGGACCCTCACGGGTCGCGTGCTCGTCAATCTCGGCAACGCGCTCGGCACGACGCTCTTGCTGTACTTCATCATGTTCGGTCTCGACCGACCCGACACGGCGCAAGACGACCTCTTGTTGCTCACGGTCGTCTACCTCATCTTCTTCACGATCGCAGCTCTCGGCGGCGGCAAGCTCTCGGACAAAATCGGACAGCGCAAGCCGTTCATCTACGCCGCGGCGTTCTTGCAAGCCCTCGCCGCGCTCTTGCTCGCGTTCATCCCCGACTTCTCGATCGCCGCAATCGGAGCCGGGCTCCTCGGGTTGGGCTACGGATGCTTCATGTCCGTCGACCAGGCGCTCGCAACTCAAGTGCTCCCCGACGCGTTCTCGCGCGGTAAGGACTTGGGCATCATGAACGTCGCATCCGCTGTTCCGCAAGCGGTCGCGCCGCTCATCGGAGCGCTCTTCGTTGCCGCCTTCATCGGCTTCACGGGGCTGTTCCTCGCGTCGGCGATCGCTGCAATCCTGGGCGGGCTGGCGGTCGTGCGCATCAAGAGCGTGAAGTAGAGCCGGGCTCGGCCCGGCTCGCTAATCGAGAAAGAGCTTCTTCAAGCGCGACGTCGTGAAGACGAGCCCGATCGCGATCATGACGAGGTAGTACAGCACATGCCCAAGCATCGCGACGCTCAACGCGCCCGTCG
>JANOOQ010000147.1:0-8419 GCA_031421515.1 Leifsonia sp. | reverse complement strand
CCAAAGCATCAGGTCAAGAAATAAGTTGCATTGGCGCGTCACAACGTCCTATAGTTGATCCTTGCGCTCCCAGACAACCTATGCCGTCATATTGTGGACAGCTGGCGCGCCCCGCGTATAGCGGCGGGGCAGATCTTTCGTAGGTTCTGGTGAGCAATTCATTACCGAGAGCCGGTTTTCCGGCATGAGAACCCGACGGGGTTCACGGAGGTTATTTCCTTGGCTGCTGCGCGCACTGCGTCCACTAGTTCGTCCAAAAAGAATGGTTCACCGAAGAACGGCCGCAATGCATCGCGGCTATCTTTCGCCAAGATCACCGACACGCTAACGGTTCCCGATCTGCTCGCTTTGCAGACCGAGAGCTTCGATTGGCTTGTCGGTAACGACATCTGGAAACAGCGCGTCGCGGATGGAGTGGCCGCCGGCCGCAACGACCTTCCTTCGCGCAGTGGCCTCGATGAGATCTTCGAAGAGATCTCGCCCATCGAAGACCTCGGCGAGACGATGCAATTGTCGTTCACCGAACCCGAGCTCGAAGAGCCCAAGTACACGATCGACGAGTGCAAGGAGCGCGGCAAGACTTTCGCGGCTCCCCTCTACGTCAACGCTGAGTTCATGAACCACCTCACGGGTGAGATCAAGACCCAGACTGTCTTCATGGGCGACTTCCCGCTCATGACAGAAAAGGGCACGTTCATCATCAACGGCACCGAGCGTGTCGTCGTGTCACAGCTCGTTCGTTCGCCCGGTGTCTACTTCGACCGCATCCCCGAGAAGCTTTCCGATAAGGACATCTTCTCGGCACGCATCATCCCGAGCCGCGGTGCGTGGCTCGAGTTCGAGATCGACAAGCGCGACCAGGTCGGCGTTCGCATCGACCGCAAGCGCAAGCAATCCGTCACGGTGTTCCTCAAGGCGCTTGGCCTTACGAGCGAGCAGATCCTCGAGGAGTTCAAGGGCTTCCCGTCGATCGAGCTCACACTCGAGAAAGACAACATCCTCACGAAGGACGAAGCGCTCAAAGACATCTACCGCAAGCTTCGCCCAGGAGAGCAAGTTGCTGCCGAGGCAGCACGCGCGCTCCTCGACAACTTCTACTTCAACACCAAGCGCTACGACCTCGCGAAGGTTGGTCGCTACAAGATCAACCGCAAGCTCGGTCTCGACACCGACATCAAGCAATCGGTACTCACGATCGAAGACATCATCGCGACGATCAAGTACATGGTTGCGCTGCACGACAGCTCCTCGAGCTACGTGACGGTTCACGACAACGCACTCTCGACCATCAAGGGCATCCGCGATGGCAAGAAGGTGGATGTTCGCCTCGACATCGACGACATCGACCACTTCGGCAACCGTCGAATTCGCGCCGTCGGTGAGCTCATCCAGAACCAAGTTCGCACGGGACTCTCGCGCATGGAGCGCGTCGTTCGCGAGCGCATGACGACTCAAGACATTGAAGCCATCACGCCGCAGACGCTCATCAACGTGCGCCCCGTGGTCGCGGCAATCAAGGAGTTCTTCGGAACTTCTCAGTTGAGCCAGTTCATGGACCAGAACAACCCGCTCGCGGGACTCACCCACAAGCGCCGCTTGTCTGCGCTTGGCCCCGGTGGTCTCTCGCGTGAGCGCGCAGGCGTCGAGGTGCGAGACGTTCACCCCTCGCACTACGGCCGCATGTGCCCCATCGAGACCCCGGAAGGCCCCAACATCGGCCTCATCGGTTCGCTCGCGTCGTTCGCTCGCATCAACGCGTTCGGTTTCATTGAGACTCCGTACCGCCGCGTCGTCAACGGCAAGGTAACCGACAAAATCGATTACTTGACCGCGAGCGAAGAAGACGACTTCGTTGTTGCTCAGGCAAACGCGCCGCTCACGAGTGACTCGCACTTTGCCGAGCCGCGCGTACTCGCTCGAAAGAAGGGCGGCGAGGTCGACCTCATCCCCACCGAGCAAATCGGCTACATGGATGTTTCGCCGCGCCAGATGGTTTCGGTCGCAACATCCCTCATCCCGTTCCTCGAGCACGACGATGCAAACCGCGCGCTCATGGGTGCCAACATGCAGCGTCAAGCTGTGCCGCTCTTGCGCAGCGAGAGCCCGCTCGTCGGTACCGGCATGGAGGGCTTCGCGGCCATCGACGCCGGTGACGTACTCACGGCCGACAAGGCCGGCGTCGTCTCCGAGGTTTCAGCTGACGTCGTCACGGTGCAACTCGACGAGGGCGGAACGCAAGAGTACTTCTTACGCAAGTTCGACCGCTCCAACCAGGGCACGAGCTACAACCACCGGGTGATCGTGAGCGCGGGCGACCGTGTCGAGGTCGGTCAGGTTCTCGCTGACGGTCCCGCGACCGAAAACGGCGAGCTCGCTCTCGGAAAGAACCTCCTCGTGGCATTCATGCCGTGGGAGGGTCACAACTTCGAAGACGCGATCATCCTGAGCCAGAACTTGGTCAAGGACGACACGCTCTCGTCGATCCACATCGAAGAATATGAAGTGGATGCGCGTGACACGAAGCTCGGCAAGGAGGAGATCACTCGTGACCTCCCCAACGTGAGCCCCGAGCTTCTCGCCGACTTGGACGAGCGCGGAATTATTCGCATCGGCGCCGAAGTGCGCCCCGGCGACATCCTCGTCGGAAAGGTCACACCCAAGGGCGAGACCGAGCTTTCAGCCGAAGAGCGCTTGCTTCGCGCAATCTTCAACGAAAAGAGCCGCGAAGTGCGCGACACGTCGCTCAAGGTTCCTCACGGTGAAGAGGGCACGATCATCGCCGTCAAGGAGTTCAACGCTGACAACGACGATGAACTCGGTTCGGGTGTTAACCAGCGTGTCGTCGTCTACATCGCCCAGAAGCGCAAGATCACCGCTGGTGACAAGCTCGCTGGTCGTCACGGCAACAAGGGTGTTATCTCGAAGATCCTGCCCGTCGAAGACATGCCGTTCCTTAGTGATGGCACGCCCGTCGACATCATCCTCAACCCCCTCGGTATCCCGGGTCGAATGAACTTCGGGCAAGTGCTCGAGACTCACCTCGGCTGGGTGGCTAAGCAGGGCTGGGAGGTGCAGGGCAACCCGAAGTGGGCGGCTGGCATCCCCGAGAACGCGATGAAGGCTGCCCCTGGCACCAAGGTTGCGACGCCCGTGTTCGACGGCGCGCTCGAATCCGAAATCGAGGGACTGCTCGACTCGACGACGCCTACGCGCGACGGCGACCGACTCATCGATTCGACGGGTAAGACTCGACTGTTCGATGGTCGCTCGGGCGAGCCGTTCCCCGAGCCCGTCTCGGTCGGTTACATGTACATCTTGAAGCTCCACCACCTCGTGGACGACAAGATTCACGCGCGCTCGACGGGCCCGTACTCGATGATCACCCAGCAACCTCTCGGTGGTAAGGCGCAGTTCGGTGGCCAGCGATTCGGTGAGATGGAGGTGTGGGCGCTCGAAGCATACGGCGCCGCTTACGCCCTCCAGGAGTTGCTCACGATCAAGTCGGATGACATCCTCGGCCGCGTCAAGGTGTACGAGGCGATCGTCAAGGGCGAGAACATCCCAGAGCCCGGCATTCCCGAGTCCTTCAAGGTGCTCATCAAGGAGATGCAGTCGCTGTGCCTGAACGTCGAGGTGCTCTCGGCCGACGGATCAGTTGTCAATCTGCGGGACACGGATGACGAGGTCTACCGCGCAGCGGAAGAGCTTGGTATCAACATCTCCACTCGGTTCGAGTCCTCGTCTATCGACGAGATCTAGACCGTCCTCCTGACTCCCAGTTTTTACGTTTCGTAAGAGAGAAGAAAAAATTGCTCGACGTTCACGCGTTTGACGAAATCAAGATCGGTCTCGCTACCGCCGACGACATCCGTCGTTGGTCGCACGGTGAGGTAAAGAAGCCCGAAACCATCAACTACCGCACGCTCAAGCCAGAGAAGGACGGCCTGTTCGGGGAGCAAATCTTCGGCCCGTCTCGCGACTGGGAGTGCTCGTGTGGCAAGTACAAGCGTGTGCGCTTCAAGGGCATCGTGTGCGAGCGTTGTGGTGTTGAGGTCACGAAGTCGTCCGTGCGCCGCGAGCGCATGGGGCACATCGAGCTTGCCGCTCCCGTTACGCACATTTGGTATTTCAAGGGCGTTCCTAGCCGACTCGGCTACTTGCTCGACATGGCGCCGAAAGACCTCGAGAAGGTCATCTACTTCGCCGCCTACATGATCATTTCGGTCGACGAAGAGGGTCGTCACGCAGACCTTCCGGGCCTTGAGAACGAGATCCGTCTCGAAATCAAGACTCTCGAGGGTCAGCGCGACGCGCGTATCGCTGATCGCTTGGTCAAGCTCGAAGAGGACCTCGCAGCGCTCGAAGCTGAGGGCGCCAAGAGCGACCAGAAGCGACGCGCAAAGGATGTCGCTGAGAAGGAAATGGGCCAGGCCCGCAAGTCGCTAGACGAGCAGATCGCTCAGCTCGAGCGCGTGTGGGAAGACTTCCGCAGCCTCAAGGTCGGTGACCTCAAGCCCGAGGACTCCGTGTTCCAAGAGTTGCAGGACCGATTCGGCACGTACTTCGAGGCATTCATGGGGGCCGAGGCCATCCAGAAGCGCCTTCAGGCGTTCGACCTCGAAGCCGAGAGCATCGAGCTGCACGACCAAATCGCTAACGGCAAGGGTCAGAAGAAGATCCGTGCAATCAAGCGATTGAGGGTAGTCAACTCCTTCCTCCAGACCGGCAATTCGCCCGCCGCGATGGTGCTCGAAGTTGTGCCGGTCATCCCGCCGGAGCTTCGCCCGATGGTGCAATTGGATGGTGGCCGCTTCGCGACTTCCGACCTCAATGACCTCTACCGCCGCGTCATCAACCGCAACAACCGTCTGCGTCGCTTGCTCGACCTCGGTGCTCCCGAGATCATCGTCAACAACGAGAAGCGCATGCTTCAAGAAGCCGTTGACGCACTCTTCGACAACGGTCGTCGTGGCCGCCCCGTGACGGGAACTGGCAACCGTGCCCTCAAGTCCCTGAGCGACATGCTCAAGGGAAAGCAAGGCCGATTCCGCCAGAACCTCCTCGGCAAGCGCGTCGACTACTCGGGCCGATCCGTCATCATCGTCGGACCGCAGCTCAAGCTGCACCAGTGTGGACTCCCGAAGCAAATGGCTCTCGAGCTGTTCAAGCCCTTCGTGATCAAGCGCCTCATCGACCTCAGCCACGCTCAGAACATCAAGAGCGCCAAGCGCATGGTCGAGCGCAGCCGTCCGCAGGTGTGGGACGTGCTCGAAGAGATCATCCGCGAGCGTCCTGTGTTGCTCAACCGCGCACCAACGCTTCACCGCTTGGGAATTCAGGCATTCGAACCGCAACTCGTCGAGGGCAAGGCAATCCAGCTGCACCCGCTCGTGTGTGCAGCGTTCAACGCCGACTTCGATGGCGACCAGATGGCTGTTCATCTTCCGCTCTCGGTCGAGGCACAAGCCGAAGCCCGTGTGCTCATGCTCGCAAGCAACAACATCCTCAAGCCGTCTGACGGCCGCCCGGTGACGTTGCCCACGCAAGACATGATCATCGGTCTGCACCACTTGACGACGCTCAAGGAGGGTGGCGCAGGAGAAGGCCGTGCGTTCTCGTCGGTTGCCGAGGCGATCCTCGCGCACGACCAGCACTCGCTCGACCTCAACTCCAAGGTGCGTATCCGCCTCGAGCACGTGCACTTCGCCGATGGCGAAGCCCCCGAGGGCTTCGTTCAAGGCAAGACCGTTCTCATGGACACGACCCTCGGTCGCGCCCTATTCAACGAGACGCTGCCCGACGACTACCCCTACATTGAGGCCGTCGCTGACAAGAGCCAGATCTCGGCGATCGTCAACGACCTCGCTGAGCGGTACCCCAAGGTCGAGGTCGCAGCTGCGCTCGACCGCATCAAGGATGCGGGCTTCCACTGGGCGACCCGAAGTGGCGTTACCGTCGCGCTGTCTGACATCGTCACGCCGCCCAACAAGCCCCAGATCATTGCGGGTTACGAGAAGCAAGCCGCGAAGGTTCAAGACCAGTTCGACAAGGGTCTCACGACCGACGCCGAGCGTCGCCAAGAGCTCATCGAGATCTGGAACAAGGCCACTGCCGAAGTTGCGACCGCGATGCAAGAGAACTTTGCATCCGACAACAACATCAACCGCATGGTCTCGTCTGGTGCTCGTGGAAACTGGATGCAAGTGCGCCAGATCGCGGGTATGCGTGGCCTCGTGTCTAACCCGAAGGGTGAGATCATTCCTCGCCCCATCGTGCACTCCTACAAGGAAGGCCTCACGGTGGCCGAGTACTTCATCTCGACCCACGGTGCTCGCAAGGGCTTGGCCGACACTGCGTTGCGCACCGCCGACTCGGGTTACTTGACTCGCCGTCTCGTGGATGTTTCGCAAGACGTCATCATTCGCGAAGACGATTGCGGCACTTCCAAGGGCCTCGACATGCCGATCGCTGCGCAAGACGCTTCGGGCGAATGGGTTCTCGACTCCAACGTCGAAAACTCGGTCTACGCCCGTAGCCTCGCGGCCGATGCTGTCGACGCGAAGGGCAAGGTCATCGCTTCCGCGGGAGCCGACGTCGGAGACGTGCTGCTCGAGACGCTTCTTGGTTCCGGCGTTCACGACATCAAGGTTCGATCGGTGTTGACGTGTGAATCCGCTATCGGTGTGTGTGCCGTCTGCTACGGCCGCTCGCTCGCGACGGGCTTGCTCGTCGACATCGGTGAGGCCGTCGGTATCATCGCCGCACAATCGATCGGTGAGCCCGGTACGCAACTCACGATGCGTACCTTCCACACCGGTGGAGTCGCGTCGGCAGATGACATCACGCAGGGTCTGCCCCGTGTGACAGAACTCTTCGAAGCGCGTACCCCCAAGGGTGCATCGCCCATCGCCGAGGCCGCTGGTCGCATCACGATCGAGAACACGGATCGGGCTCGGCGCCTCATCCTGACTCCCGACAGTGGTGACGAGCCAATCGCGTACCCCGTACTTCGCCGTGCAACCTTGCTCATCGAGGATGGCCAGCACGTCGAACTCGGTCAAAAGCTCCACGTCGGAAACGTTGACCCGAAGGAAGTTCTTCGAGTCCGCGGAGTTCGTGCCGTGCAGCTCGAGATCGTCGACGGCGTGCAAGGTGTCTACCGCTCGCAAGGTGTACCGATCCACGACAAGCACATCGAGGTCATCGTTCGTCAGATGCTTCGTAAGGTCACTGTTGTCGACCACGGTGACACGGGCTTGCTCCCGGGCGAGCTCGTCGACCGGCTCAAGTACAACGAGCTCAACCGCGCAGCTCTTGCCGAAGGCAAGGCGACCGCGTCGGCTCGTCAAGAGGTCATGGGAATCACCAAGGCGAGCCTCGCGACCGAATCGTGGCTGTCGGCCGCGTCATTCCAAGAAACCACTCGCGTTCTCACGCAAGCGGCCATGGAAGGCAAGTCCGACCCGCTCATGGGACTCAAGGAAAACGTCATCATCGGAAAGCTCATTCCTGCAGGAACGGGACTTCCGCGATACCGCGACGTTTCCGTCGAGGCGACCGACGAGGCAAAGGCGGAGCGCTACCCGAACCGTATCTTCACGGACGACGCGACCTTTACCGAAGCTGACTTGAGCTTTGTCGACTTCGACAGCTTCAGTTCAGACGAGTTCAAGCCCGGCACCTACAGCTAGATTCCCCGGTGATTGAGTAGGCCGCAAGGCCGTATCGAAATCCGCAAGGCCCGCCAACCGTCGTCAAACGGTGGTGGGCCTTTCGGTTTAACCGAGTGTGCGCTCGACTACTTCGTGGCGCGAACCGGCGCTCGACTCGACGAGGAGGGTTGCGACATCCGCTCTGCCAGGAGGCAGAAGCCGCGCAACAATGCGACCGTCTTTGGCTAGCGCTAGCGCGGCACTCAAGCGCTCAACCACCGCGTCGAGATCGACGGGGTCGACGCTCGCGGGCTCACTGTCGTCAAGTAGAACGACTTCGACTCCGCGCCGCCTCGCTTGCCGTGCCGCCTCAACGACTCGCGGCCCGCTCAGCCCTCGAGCACGCACGCCATCACGCAACTCGGCTTCTGCGACGGCAAACTCGAGTCGATCAGCGGGGGTTAATGGCGCGCCCTCCACGATGCGATTGAGCAGGGGCGTCGCAAACGCGTCGAGAGTTGCGAGGGCGCGATCGCGCTGGGCAATCGTCGCGCGAGTCGTTGCCTCCGCGATTGCTCGAGCGGATTCCTCGGCAGAAACCCGAGCGATGCTGCGGCTAGTGCGTTGTAGGCCAATCGCGAAGAGAGTGCCCACGATGAGGATGGGAACCTGCTTGCCGACGAGTAATAGCGCGGTCGCGACACCGAAGTGTGTCGTCAGGCCCCACACGATCGTCACAGCGCACAGCGCCCCGAAGCCGAGCCAGG
>JANOOQ010000146.1:0-10002 GCA_031421515.1 Leifsonia sp. | reverse complement strand
CAACGCGTGGTCGAGCGGAAGAACTACGATCCAAGGCTCTGCAGTTGTCGGTGGAAACGTCGTTGCCGCGGGCATCTCCAACGGTGGCCGGATCAACGGGAGCGTGTGGTCGAGCCTCGATGTAACGGTCACCGGAGGTGCTGACATTTACGGCACCGCGACGGGTCAAACTCTCGCTCTAAACAGCGGCCGCATTCGCGGCGACGCATGGATCTTCGGAGCCGCCGACATTAGGTCGGGTGGCTTCGCCGAGAAGAACCTCACGGCCAGGACACTTACCCGAGCGAGCGGCCCTCTCTCAAACTACGTCGGCGGAACGCTCACGCTCGTGCCGGCAGGCCCCGGAGCGAGCTCGTACTCGACGGCGCCAGTGAGGCCCATTGTGCCCGTGTGGTACAACTTCGTCTACGACCCGACGAAGTGGACAGGCTTCACGGAAGCCGTCATGACTGGCTCATGCACGCCTTCACAGATACAGGCGGTCGTGACGAGCTTTGGCGCCGCAGCCGGTGACATCGACGCTCGCGGATGCACGAACGGAATCGCTCTCGGAGGCAATGACTCGATTGCGATGCTTGGCGACATCGCGTTCATCGCGAACCGCTTCAGCTTCACGAGCAACGCCGGATTCACGTCTGCCGCCGAGCACCGCTTGTGGCTCATCACGCCCGACGGCAACGCTAGTGACCCCGCGCCAAACTGCCCGACTGGTGCGAGCTTCGAGATGAGCGGAAACTTCGACTTCACTTCGAATATCGGCGTCATGATCTATAGCCCGTGTGCGATCGTCCTGAGTTCGGGAATTGACACCTTCCGCGGGCAAGTATTCGTTGGCGCTGCTGGAATCAGCGGAGGCGCGACCCTCGGTTACAGGGCGATCGGCCTCCCCGGCGTCGACCTCGATAGTGGTCTAGCAACGACGTCGACCTCGACGACGACCGCTCGTACTCTCTTGTCACTCCGAAACGTGACGGGGTGATCATGGTTGCCGTTGCTATGGGGGCCTTCGGCACGCTAATCGGTTCCTTCTTGAATGTCGTTATCTATCGAGTGCCGCTCGGTAAGTCGATCGTGAGCCCGCCGAGCGCGTGTGGTTCGTGCGGTCATGCCGTCCGCGGTTTCGACAACATTCCACTCGTGTCGTGGCTTGTGCTTCGAGGCAAGTGTCGGGATTGTTCCGCCGCGATCTCGATCCGGTACCCGCTCGTCGAACTCGCGGGCGCCGTGCTCTTCGCCGCCGTGACGATTCGCTTCGCTGCATCCATCACGCAATCGGCACCGGGACCAGCGCTTGTCGGTAGCGTCCTATCGCTCGTCGCGTTCTTGTATCTCGGAGCGATCAGTATCGCGCTCGCCCTTATCGATCTCGATACCCACCGACTGCCCAATGTGATTGTGCTTCCCGCCTACGCCGTCGGGGCGGCGCTTTTGAGTGCGGCGTCGGTTTTGGCTGGCGACGTCGAGAGCATCGTGCGCGCGGCTGCGGGCATTGTAATCATGGGCGGAATCTACTTGCTTCTTGCCGTCGTGCGACCTGGCGGCATGGGAATGGGCGACGTCAAGCTCGCGGGCGTGCTCGGCTTGTTCCTCGCGTGGCTCGGTTGGGACGTGCTCGCTGTAGGCGTGCTCGCGGGATTCATGCTCGGGGGTCTCTTTGGCGTCGCGCTGCTACTGTTCCGACGAGTTAGCGCTTCGACGGGCATCCCGTTTGGACCATGGATGCTCGCGGGCGCGTGGATCGCAATCTTTTGGGGCCGCGACATTGCCGCGGCGTATTTGGCACTATTTGGTTTGGGGGGATCGTGAGTTCGCGAATTGTTGGCATCGATATTGGGAGTACGAGTGTTCGGGCCGTCGAGCTCAAGAACCCTCAAAAGAATCCCGTAATCTCGCGCTTTGCCGAAGTGCCACTGCCGACGGGGTCAGTGCGTCGCGGCGAAGTGCTCGACGTGACCGCGGTGGCGGCCGCTTTGAAGCACTTGTGGGCAACCGGCAAGTTCAAGACGAAAGACGTCGTGCTCGGCATGGGCGGACCTCGCGTGCTGTCGCGCGATCTCGCGATGCCCAAAGCGCCGCTCGCTCAGATTCGCGAAGCGCTCCCGTTTCACGTGCAAGACATGCTGCCGGTGCCGGTTGCAGAGGCGCTGCTCGACTTCTACCCGATCTCCGAAGGCGTCACCGATGGTGCCCCGATCGTGAACGGCTTGCTCATCGCCGCGATCAAGGAAGCAGTGTCGTCGAACGTTGCGGCCGTGACTCGCGCCGGCCTCAAGCCCGTTCAAGTCGACCTGATTCCGTTCGCGCTCGTTCGGGCGCTCTCGGCCTCAGGCGGCGCACGCGGGTTAACGGCCGTAGTGAGCATCGGCGCCGACACGACAAACGTGGTTCTCGTCAACGATGGCGTGCCCCAGTTCGTGCGCATCATCTCAGCGGGCGGAGACGACATTACGCGCGCGCTCACGACAAGACTTCAGATCTCGCCGAACCAAGCAGAGAATGCCAAGCGCGAACTCGGCTTCAGTTCGACGACGATCAAGCCGGAGCACCGCCCCATCGCCGAGATCATTTTTGAAGTGGGCGGCGAGCAAGCCAATGCGATCCGCAATACGTTGACCTACTACACGAACAGCAAGACGGCGGCGGTCGTCGAGCGCATCGTGCTTTCGGGCGGCGGCGGTCAGCTTTCGGGCTTCTCGCGAGCGCTGAGCGAACTGACGGGCATCCCAGTGATCGTTGCTGAGCCTGGCGGCGGAGCTCAATACCCGCGCGAGCGCAAGGCCGGTTCGTCTCGAGAGAAGAAGGATGCCATGACGACGGCATTCGCTCTAGCGGTGGGCTCAGCATGAGCGAGCGATCGAAGTCCAACCGACCCACTCCGGGGCTCGTACTCGGCGGTGAACCGCGCGTCGACCTGTTGCCGCCAGAGGTGCACCAGAACACGAAATCAAAGGCAGGGCGACGGGCACTCGGGTTCCTTGTCGTTCTCTCGTTGCTCGCGGTCGCGGGCGGATATGTCGCGCTCACGTTTCGGGCGGCCGCGGCGCAAGCGAATCTCGCGGCATCTCAAGCGCACACGGCTGAGTTGCTCGAGGAACAAGCTCAATACTTCGAGGCGTCACAAGCCGCCGCACTCGTTTCCTCGACTGAAAGCGCGAGGTCGGTAGTGACATCGACCGAAGTGCTTTGGGCCGACGTCTTCGACAAGATTTCGGCCGTACTCGCGCCGAGCACTTTTGTCAGTTGGACCACGCAAAGCCAATTGCCGTGGGAGCTAGCCATGAGTGTGACGGGGCCGCTTCGCGAACCTCGAGTAGCGACCGCGACATTCACGATTTCGAGTGTCGCCGCTTTCGACGCCACTGCGCTCTTTCGCCGGCTCGACAGCCTTGAGGGATTCGCTGACGCAACCGTCGACCTTGAAGAGTGGACCGGCACGGCTTTTGAGACGACTATCACGATGAATCTCGGCGCCGACGCTCTATCGGGCCGATTCGCAGCACAGGAGGTGACCGAATGAAAGGCAATCGCCTGTGGGCACTCGGTTCGTTCGCCGCGATCGCCGTAATCGTCGTTCTGGGCTGGGTCTTGGGGCTCTCACCCAAGCTCGCTGAAGCGGATATGGCGATCGCACAACAGCAAACGGTCGATCAGCAGAACCTGATTCAGGAGGCCGCCCTCGTCACGCTTCGCGAGCAGAACGACAACATCGACGAGCTCACGGCCGACCTTGAAGACCTCCACAAGCAGGTCCCAGCGACTCAAGAGGTCGATGTCTTCATTGACTCTGCGCAACGTGCAGCCGCCGCCGCTGGTGTGGTCATTATGCGTCTCGTCGCCGCTGAAGCGGGAGAGTATGGCGCTGCGCCAGTCGGGGAGGGTCAACCTGTTCCCGAAGCGGGACCAGTCGAAGGCACACCGGCTCCTCCAGGGCTCTATACGATCGCGTTGGACATCGAGGTCAAGGGCACCCCAGAGGCGGTCATCCGTTTCAGCGAGCTCATGCAACTCGGCGAACGCATCTACTTCTTGCCGACATTCTCATACACTCCGGACTCGACCTCCGGCGTGCTCAACGGATTCCTCTCGGTGATGGCTGCGGCACCGACTCCGCCCGAATAGGGCGACCCAAGCTGGGCGTGCCACGCCATCGTCCCCCAGACGGCGAGGCACCACCCGGGGCTAGAAAATTTGCAAACCCCACGGGCAACCGAGCGGCAATAGAGGAGCACACATGAGTGACGCCACGGCCGCTGCACCAAACGAACCCAAGAGCGAGGTCATCGAAGATGCCGTCGTAGTCGAGACAGCATCGACGCCCGAATCCCCAGCTCCCGCCCAGGTCGTGTACGTTCAGACACCGACTCCTCCCCGCAACAAGGGCAACCGCGGAGGCGGCGCGACGATTGCCGTGGCATCCGGAATCATCTTCGCTGCCGCGCTCGCAGCCTTGAGTGCACTCGTGGGCTTCTTCGCTTCAGGAACGTTCTCGTTCGCGTTTCTCGCTCAAGCGACCTTCTACGTTCCTGTGTTGCTTTTTATCATCGCTTTCGTTTTGCTCGTTCTCGTCGTCAATCGGGCGAGCTGGTGGGCATACATTTTCGGCAGCATTCTCGTCGCGGTCGTCGTGTACTTCGGCACAATCGCTCTCGGCCTGCTTTCGACGGGCATCATCCTCAACACGCCCGAAGAGGCAGCAGCTCGCTACGCCGCACAACTCACGAACCCGTTTGTCGTGATCGCGACGCTGCTCGCTCGCGAAGTGTCACTCTGGATGGGCGCCCTCATCGCTCGCCGCGGCCACAAGCTCAAGGCGAGCAACTCGGCGGCGCGCGACGCATGGGAGCGCGAAGTCGCCGACAAGAAGGCCGAGCATGAGCGGCCAACCGGCACAGCTGCCACCGCCGTCTAATCCAGCGCTTCTCCCGGTATTCGCTGCGGTCACATACCTCGCCGCGCTTGTCGCGGTGTGGGGAAGCCTGAGCCTCGCGTTCGATGCCGATGTGATGGGGTACCCGGATGCGGGCCCTCTACTCGGGCCAGCGATGGCGGTCGCGGCTTCCATCGTGACGTGGGCGTGGGTCGTGAGAACGAGTCGCGTCGATTGGGTAGTTCGCCCAGCGCTCTTCGCGGGCGGCGTCGCATATTGCGCGGTAGTGCTCACGGGATCGATCGGTTATGGCCTCGCGCAAGCATCCATCGCCTGGATGCCCGTCGCCGCCGGCCACTTTGCGCTCAGCCCATTCGTGGTTGTCGTCGCGCCACTTACCGCTCTCACGGTAATCGTGGCGTGGGCGCTCGCACGAGGAGCCGAAAATCGTGCGGAATAGCCCCGCCACCATTTGACCGTTGAGTCGGATGAGACTACTCTTGGCGAGGTGTGCGCTCAGGCGTACGCACCATCGGTTTGTCCATCGGATGACCCCCACGGCATACCCGCTCATTCACTGGCGGGTCCAGTTGAACTCGACTCGCTCCGGCTCGTCGAATGCTAATCATCAATTGTTGTCACCGTGCAACGAAAACAAGGAGTAATTTCAGTGCCCACCATTCAGCAGTTGGTGCGAAAGGGCCGCAAGCCGAAGGTCGTCAAGACCAAAGCTCCCGCCCTTAAGTCCAACCCGCAGCAGCGCGGCGTATGCACGCGTGTATACACGACGACCCCAAAGAAGCCGAACTCGGCTTTGCGCAAGGTTGCTCGCGTGAAACTTTCTAACGGAACCGAGGTCACGGCCTACATTCCCGGTGAAGGCCACAACCTTCAAGAGCACTCGATGGTGCTCATCCGCGGCGGTCGCGTTAAGGACCTTCCCGGGGTTCGCTACAAGGTAATCCGCGGCGCCCTCGACACTCAGGCGGTCAAGAACCGCAAGCAGGCTCGTAGCCGCTACGGCGCGAAGATGGATAAGAAGTAATGCCACGTAAAGGACCAGCACCGAAGCGTCCCGTAGTTGCGGACCCGGTCTACGGAGCTCCGATCGTGAGCCAGCTCGTCAACAAGATTCTGCTCGACGGCAAGAAGGGTCTCGCAGAGCGCATCGTTTACGGCGCTCTCGAGGGCGTTGCTGCCAAGAACGGCCAGGATGCGGTTGTCACCCTCAAGAAGGCGCTCGACAACGTGCGCCCAACGATCGAGGTCAAGTCTCGCCGCGTGGGTGGCTCGACGTACCAGGTTCCTGTCGAGGTCAAGGCGCACCGCGCCAACACCCTCGCTTTGCGTTGGCTTACGAGCTACGCAAAGGGTCGCCGTGAGAAGACGATGACCGAGCGTCTCACAAACGAGATTCTCGACGCATCGAACGGCCTCGGCGCAGCAGTCAAGCGTCGTGAAGACACTCATAAGATGGCGGACGCTAACAAGGCATTCGCGCACTACCGCTGGTAGGACGCAGGCCTGCCAGCGCCGATGGCGCGCTGGAGCTTTGAGCGAAGACGATTGCTCGTCTTCGCCGCGACGCCAGCGCTGGGGGCCGTCTCGGCCCCCAGACATCCGCTCACCACAATCTTTCGGAGGAATTCCGTGGCACAAGAAGTGCTCACCGACCTGAACAAGGTCCGCAACATCGGCATCATGGCTCACATCGATGCGGGAAAGACGACCACTACCGAGCGCATCTTGTTTTACACGGGCATCACTCACAAGATCGGTGAAGTTCACGATGGCGCAGCCACCATGGACTGGATGGCGCAAGAGCAAGAGCGTGGCATCACGATCACGTCTGCTGCGACGACCTGTTTCTGGGACAAGCACCAGATCAACATCATCGACACCCCCGGCCACGTTGACTTCACGGTTGAGGTCGAGCGTTCGCTCCGTGTGCTCGATGGTGCCGTCGCTGTATTCGACGGCAAGGAAGGCGTTGAGCCCCAGTCCGAGACGGTGTGGCGTCAGGCCGACAAGTACGACGTGCCGCGCATCTGCTTCGTCAACAAGATGGACAAGCTCGGTGCCGACTTCTACTACACGGTAGACACGATCATCAAGCGCTTGGGCGCAAAGCCCCTCGTTATTCAGCTGCCCATCGGTTTCGAGAACACCTTTGAGGGTGTTGTCGACCTCGTCGAGATGCGCGCGCTCACGTGGCGCGGCGACTCCAAGGGTGACGTCGAGATGGGCGCGAAGTACGCGATCGAGGAGATCCCGGCTGACTTGGTCGAGAAGGCCAACGAGTACCGAGCAATTCTTCTCGAGACCGTTGCAGAGACCGACGACGAGTTGCTCGAGCGATTCCTCAACGGAGACACCGACTTCACGGTCGCGGAGATCAAGAAGGGCATCCGCAAGCTCACCGTCAATAGCGAGATCTACCCGGTCTTGTGTGGTTCCGCTTTCAAGAACCGCGGCGTGCAGCCCATGCTCGACGCTGTCGTTGACTACTTGCCGAGCCCGCTCGACGTGCCGGCAACAGAGGGTCATGACGTTCGCGACGAGTCCGTCGTCGTAGAGCGCCACCCCGACTCGACCGAGCCATTCGCGGCCCTAGCGTTCAAGGTTGCGGTGCACCCGTTCTTTGGTCGCCTCACCTACATTCGCGTGTACTCGGGCAAGGCCGACTCCGGAGCTCAGCTTGTCAACTCGACGAAGGGCAAGAAGGAGCGCATCGGAAAGATCTTCCAGATGCACGCCAACAAGGAAAACCCCGTTGACAGCGTCACGGCCGGCCACATCTACGCGGTCATCGGCCTCAAAGACACGACGACAGGCGACACCTTGTGCGACCCGAACCAGCAAGTGGTTCTCGAGTCGATGACGTTCCCGGAGCCCGTGATCGAGGTTGCGATTGAGCCGAAGACGAAGGCCGACCAGGAGAAGCTGGGCATCGCGATCCAGAAGCTCGCTGAAGAGGACCCGACCTTCCGCACCGAACAGAACCAAGACACCGGCCAGACGGTCATCAAGGGAATGGGTGAGCTTCACCTCGACATTCTTGTTGACCGCATGAAGCGCGAATTCAACGTCGAGGCCAACGTGGGCAAGCCCCAGGTTGCGTACCGCGAGACGATTCGTCGCATCGTCGATAAGCACGACTACACGCACAAGAAGCAGACCGGTGGATCCGGCCAGTTTGCAAAGGTGCAGATCTCGCTCGAGCCGATGGAAGTCACGCCGGAGAAGATCTACGAGTTCGAGAACAAGGTCACCGGTGGTCGCATCCCTCGCGAATACATCGGTTCAATCGACGCCGGTTTCCAAGCGTCGATGGCCGTCGGTGTCCTCGCGGGCTACCCGATGGTCGGCGTCAGGGGAATCATCCTCGACGGCGCCGCTCACGATGTTGACTCGTCCGAAATGGCGTTCAAGATTGCAGGCTCCATGGCATTCAAGGAGGCGGCTCGCAAGGCTGACCCCGTGTTGCTCGAGCCGCTCATGGCAGTGGAGGTGCGCACGCCCGAGGAATACATGGGTGATGTCATCGGCGACCTAAACTCGCGCCGCGGCCAGATTCAGTCCATGGAGGATGCGACCGGAGTCAAGGTCGTCACCGCCAAGGTGCCGCTGTCGGAAATGTTCGGATACGTCGGTGACTTGAGGTCGAAGACCTCGGGTCGCGCTGTGTACTCGATGAGTTTCGACAGCTACTCCGAAGTTCCCAAAGCGGTAGCGGAAGAGATCATCCAAAAGAACAAGGGCGAATAGCGCTCTCAGTCTTTACAAGTAACATAACTACACACCAAATCGTGCGGCATCTGGAAATTCCGGATGCTCCACACCCGAGTCCTGAGGAGGACCCACAGTGGCGAAGGCCAAGTTCGAGCGGAGCAAGCCGCACGTAAACATCGGAACGATCGGTCACGTTGACCACGGAAAGACGACGCTCACCGCGGCTATTTCCAAGGTGCTTGCCGACAAGTTCCCGTCAGCGACGAACGTTCAGCGCGACTTCGCGTCGATCGACTCGGCGCCTGAAGAGCGCCAGCGTGGCATCACGATCAACATCTCGCACGTTGAGTACGAGACCGCGAAGCGTCACTACGCTCACGTTGACGCCCCTGGCCACGCTGACTACATCAAGAACATGATCACGGGAGCCGCCCAGATGGACGGCGCAATCCTCGTGGTTGCTGCGACTGATGGCCCCATGGCTCAGACTCGCGAGCACGTGCTGCTCGCGAAGCAGGTTGGCGTTCCTTACCTGCTCGTCGCGCTCAACAAGGCCGACATGGTTGACGACGAGGAGATCCTTGAGCTCGTTGAGCTCGAGGTTCGCGAGTTGCTTTCCGCGCAGGGCTTCGATGGCGACAACGCTCCCGTTGTTCGCGTTTCGGGCCTCAAGGCGCTTGAGGGCGATGAGAAGTGGACCCAGTCCATCCTCGACCTCATGGCCGCCGTTGACGAGTCCGTTCCGGACCCGATCCGCGACAAGGACAAGCCGTTCCTCATGCCCATCGAGGACGTCTTCACGATCACTGGTCGTGGAACCGTCGGTACGGGCCGCGCCGAGCGTGGAACCCTCGCTATCAACTCCGACGTCGAGATCGTGGGCATCCGTCCCGTTCAGAAGACGACGGTTACCGGTATCGAGATGTTCCACAAGCAGCTCGACGAGGCGTGGGCTGGCGAGAACTGTGGACTCCTGCTCCGTGGCACGAAGCGTGAAGACGTTGAGCGTGGCCAGGTTGTTGTGAAGCCCGGTTCGGTCACCCCGCACACGGACTTCGAGGGCACCGCGTACATCCTTTCCAAGGATGAGGGTGGGCGTCACAACCCGTTCTACGCGAACTACCGTCCGCAGTTCTACTTCCGTACCACCGACGTCACGGGCGTCATCACGTTGCCAGAAGGCACCGAGATGGTTATGCCCGGCGACACGACCGACATGACTGTTGAGCTCATTCAGCCCATCGCCATGGAGGAAGGCCTCCGCTTCGCAATCCGCGAGGGTGGCCGCACGGTTGGTGCTGGAACGGTAACCAAGATCCTCAAGTAGTTCTGGATCGCTGATTGAGTAGGCCGCTCGCGGTCGTATCGAAATCACACCGGCCCGAAACTCGAGGGGCACAATG
>JANOOQ010000145.1:0-2643 GCA_031421515.1 Leifsonia sp. | reverse complement strand
TGTGGGCGCTCCGTGAACTCTCGGACCCCAGAATGTGGGCGCCAGACCGCTTACACTTCTCGGCGATCGGCCACCACACCATTTCGCGCATGGTGCTCGAAGCATTGAACGTCGAGAACGATCTCGTGCCGTTCAAGCCAGAGCCCTTGCCTCCGACCTCGTGGCGTCAGGCTCGCGTCGAGGACGTCGGTTGGGCACGGGAGCACCTCGTACCGTGGGTATTGCGACGCATCCGGCACGAGTCATCCGGCGATGACATCACACCTAAGCGACCGGGCTACGAAACCTAGCCCGAGTAGCCCGTGCGACCCGCGGCGGGGCAATCGAAGGGATCTCCGTCGGCGCCGAGCCCGACCTCGTTAAGGTGGCGGATGACGATTCCGTACGACTTGAAGAGCCCAACCTCGGTGTAGTCGATGCCTCGAGTCGTGCAGTATTCCCGGACGATCTCGCCCGCGCGCTTGAGGTACGGTCGCGCCATGCTTGGGAACAAGTGGTGCTCGATCTGGTAGTTGAGACCGCCCATGAAGTGATTCATGAAGAGCCCGCTTCGGATGTTGCGGCTCGTGAGCACTTGACGGCGAAGAAAGTCGACCTTCGAGTCGCGGGGCAAAAGCGGCATTCCCTTGTGGTTGGGAGCAAACGACGCGCCCATGTAGAGGCCGAAGATTGCGAGCTGGACGCCCACGAACGCGAAAGCCATTCCGAGCGGGAGGAAGTAGAAGACGACTGCGAGGTAGCCCGCGTTGCGCAGGGTGAGCAAGACGATTTCAAGCGCGCGCTTGTCCACCTTGCCGGGCGAGAACACGGTCTTGAAGGCTTGAACATGAAGGTTGAGGCCTTCGAGCAGGAGCGCCGGGAAGAACAGCCAACCCTGACGGCGAGCGAAGAATCCGGCGAATCCCTTGAGGCCGACCGCGTGTTCCTTCTGGAAAATGATGAAGTCAGTCTCTACGTCGGGGTCTTTGTCGATCGTGTTGGGGTTCGCGTGATGACGCGTGTGCTTGTTCATCCACCACGAGTAGCTGATTCCTACGACGAGGTCGGCCATGACGCGACCAAAGACCTCGTTGAGTCGACCCGAGGCGAAGACCTGGCGGTGAGCGAGCTCGTGGGTGATGAAGGCGTATTGAGTGAACAAAATGCCCATGCCCGCAGCGATGATGAGCGTGTACCACGTCTCTTGAAGCAGCGCGAAACCGACCCACGCTCCCACCATGGCGATCGTGATCGCGATGAAGGTGATGATGTAGAAGCGCTTATGGCGGCGCAAGAGGCCCGCATCACGCACGGTGTGCATAAGAGCAGCGAACTCGCTCACGGGATTTGTAAGCCCACGAGGACCCGTCTTGATGATGCGAGTGGGTTCGCCGGAAGACACAGCAGTCACGGGGCCTCAGAAGTTCGAATGACTTCACAGCCACACCAGGTGAGCGATCGCTCAGATAGTGGTCATCATACCGGCGTTAGCTCGAATTTCTGCGCACGCGGGGCGAACTCTCAGAACAATTCCAGCGGGTTTGTCAGGCGCCACCACGGCCCCGGATCGTCGAGCGAGCCCTCGAGTTCGAGCGGCACTGAAACTGAATATTCGCCGTATTCGAAAGTTAGTAATCCGACGTCCGCTCCGTCGTCCGTGAGCCCAACATCTGCCACGTCAACGTCGAGCGCGATTGGTGCTCCGGCCCACGCCACGATCGTCGCGGGTTCTGCCGCTATGGCGGCCGCGTCATCCCCCCACGGTGTGTCGAATTGCGCAAATACCTCACCCGCTTCGACGAGAGTGATCTCGCGGAAGCCGGCATCCGCTTGAGCGAGAAGGCCACGAATGGCGGCGTTGATCGTTGCGTGGTCTGGCCCGCCGAGCACGACTCCCACGAGCGTAATTGAGCGGCCGGCTACGACGTGGTCGGCCGAGAAGAGTAGGCACGAGCCGGCTTCGTCGAGCGTTCCCGTCTTGATTCCGTCAACGCCGTCGACACCGAGAAGAGCATTGCGATTCGTGACCGTGCCGATCGTCGGAATCGCAGCGCTTGGAGTCGAGACGATTTGCGCAAGAACGGGGTTCGCGAGAGCGAGCTTCGCGATCTCGATGAGGTCAGCAACCGTGCTGACATTCGTCGGCTGGATGCCCGTGGCGTCAGTAATCACGGTGCCCGTCAAGCCGTTCTCGCCGAGCCACGCGCGCGCGGCTTCAACATAGGCGGCCTCGGACCCAAACGCCCACGCCGCGACGGATTGCGCGTAGTTGTTCGCGGACGCCATGAGCGCGACGTCGAGCATGTTTCGCTGGGACATCGTTTCGCCCGCGCTCACGCGCGCGACGACTCCGTCGTTCGCGACTTGCTTGTTGTAGAAGCCCTCGTCGATGTCGGTGAATGTCGCGATCGGCCCCGCCTCCCCCACGGCAAGCGGATGCGCGTCAAGCACGACGAGCGCAGTCACGACCTTGCTGATCGACGCGATCGGCAACGGACCCGCCGCGCCGCCGCTCGCGAGCACTCCGTCGTATCCGAGAGCACCGAGTCCCGATGCTCCATAAGCAGGAAAGTGGATAACGGGCTGCACGGCAGCAGCAACGTCGAAGGCCACCTCGTGCATTGTCACTTCGGGCGGCGGGGCCAAGAGCGTGAAGGGCAACGC